>NZ_JBFRPJ010000011.1:0-33587 GCF_041471945.1 Vibrio sp. 10N.261.51.A4 | reverse complement strand
CAATTGTGCAAGGACTTCTTACACAAATTATTTTACTGCTATCTAAATTGATTGAGGCAAAACTGAAGGTTAGCTAGTTTAAAATGGGAAGTGATCTTCTTCATACCCTTCAACCCAAATTACTAGCTTTTCAAGCTCATCACCTTCGGGTGTTCCTGGTTCGGCCACATCAAACAAGGATTCAATTCTTTTCAAAACGGCTTTATAGTCGCTTTCTGAGGGTTCTAGGCCCACTTCATCTAATGAAACTGTAGCAAGCCCATCAGCGTGGGCAGTCTCAGGTGTAATACCCTTGAGCAGTTCTTTTTCTGATAGCTTTTTCTTGCTCATAAGCCGTTTCTCGATTCGAAAATGACATTAGATTAGTTTATAGCATAATGGACTACTAGCCGTAATGTAGAACCTTATTCAAAACACAATGGGGCAGATCTGAGTTAGCTGGCACTTTTTGAGAAAAGTGCCACGAGTAAAACTTCAGGCCTATGAAGCCTCTGGACAGAAGCGATTTAGACTTAATACACTAAATCGCTCCAATTAGATTAGAAAAGGTATCTTGAAACCTTAAACACTTGTTATATGTGTTGTCTGATAGTTTCAACTAATTTGTCATCTCCAGCTTCATGTAGCCACAGACACCAAAATTTGATGACCCCATGCTGAAAACTATAAACCAACCATTCGCCCGTTTTTTTAGGCTTTGACCGACTCTCGATTAGAGATTCGTACATACTGTCAATATTGAGTGGTTGTTTACCCAGCTTAGTTTTACGAGCGTGATTTAACCAATTTTCAGTAATAAACGATGATTCACCAAAGTGTACATGTTGAACTTCAAATCCGACTTTGTCAGAAATACTATTAAGTTTTCCTCGCGCCTTTGTTCCTTTTTCCACACATCTAAGTGTTTGTAGCAATGAACTTATAGGAACTGATATAGGCTCATTTTCAATGACAACATATCGCTGATAAAGCAACTGCGATAGCTGAACTTTAAACATCTCACTAAATATAGAATCAGGGCAGTTGTACGATAACATCTGATTTACTTCAGCTACATTGCTCTCATATGACCAACTATGCTCTAAGCTTTCGTCTCGCAAAGGGGTAATATTTATTGACTTAATAATTGTCTCGAATTCTTTCACTTTCCCTCCGAACACATAGCCGAATTAATGTGTGAACAACGCAAACCGCCTAGCCTAAACCATTGTTCCGTAAAAACTAAAGCTGATTCAAACTGAAAATGACAAGCGTTGAGAAACACTCTAAAATACTTGTTAGGTTTATTTTTCACACGATGCTAAAAGTTCTCGTTCACGTTCTAAAACCTTTTGAGGGTAAGGAAGTTTGCCATCTTGAAGCTCTGCGCTCCTTACAAGCCATGGATTTCCTTGGGAATAAAGATCATTCATTGATTCAGGCCCATGCAATACAGGGCTAAACACCACTTGCTGTAACGAATTAGATTTCAAGAATTGGCTTAATTCTTGGTCTACTTTTGTCAGAAAAACGTCTAGATCAATCATTTCTTCATTAGGTAATTTTACCGAAATTGCTCCTTGAGGGAGATACTTAATTACATGAGGCCATCTAGAAACATCACTCCACCAAATGGCCGGCATTTCGAGTTGGCTATTACCTTTAGTCACAGGGTGAAGGTGTAAATACTTAATAGTGAGGTCAACAAGTTCACCAAACTCAGTCATTAACCAAACATGGTGGTCATCTCCCCAAAAGCCGTTCCAGTTTGGGGCAAGTTTACTGTCGCAAAATACTTGCGACACACATACTTCTCCTACAAAAGTTTGCGACTTGATACCCAGCCTTTTCAAGATTGAGGATATTGCAAGTGAAGCTTGCAGGCATCGCATAGAGTACGAGTCAGAATAATGCTGTCTCAGCACGCTCTCAACTACGGTAAAACATAACCTACGTAGAAAATCAGGAGTTCTTTGCTCATTTTGAGCTTTAACAGCCTGCTTATCTATGAAAGCTTTCTTTATCATGTTTCGATCTCCATTGAAAAACCTAACGCCGCATCAAGGTGTGAGAAACGCTACTACGAACCTTAACTGTACCACCGTAAACACTAAACCCAACGATGGAATGAAAAATGCCAAGCGTTGGGAGTCACTCTCAAATGCTTTGTATGCTTAATTTCTGAAGCGTTCTGTATATTCATTAAACACCCACCCTTCTAGATTGCTACCATCCTTTTGGGGTACAGTCACCTTTACCCAACTCCGATCTTTTTCCAAGATGTAAATCAATTGACCAAAATCTAAGTGAGAAATAACTGCTGACTTTATTGAAGCAGAAGCTCTTAAGTGAACTCCATCACCACTTATAAACCTATTCACTGCTGTAGTCTCAATACCAGAGTTTTGGGGAAGCTTCTTAATTAAGCTTTTTTGCACTCTACGTGGTTCGTCATTATTTTGTAGGAATTCAGCCACTAACGGCTGTAAGCAAACACCAACAAATAACGGCATTACAATATAGTTAAACAAGTATTTAAAAATGAGGAAGAAAATATTGGGTAGTTTTTGCAGATTCTTCTCAACATCTCTCTCACTGGCATTACCCTGTTGTAAATCACTTCCAACTTCTGACAGTATGCCTGAAAACTCGGAAAGCTCTTGCTCAGTATATAGAGAGTTTAGAAATTGAGACTGTCTGATCCATACTGGATTTGTTATTAAGTCCAAAGCTTCAAATTGGTTCAATGATACGCTGTTTATAACTGAATCCAGCATTTTAAAGTGATCTGACGATGTGTTGTTTATGACAGAGTCCAGCACTTTAAAGTAGTCCAACGATGTGTTGTTTATGACAGAGCCCAACGCTTTAACGGGGTCTAACAATGTGTTGTTTATGGCAGAGTCCAGCGCTTTAATGTAGTCCAACGATGTGCTGTTTATAACAGAGTCCAGCGCTTTGATGTGATCCAACGATGTGTTGTTTATGATAGAGTCCAGCGCTTTAATGTGGTCCAACGATGTGCTGTTTATGATAGAGTCCAGCGCCTTAATGTGGTCCAACGATGTGTTGTTTATGATCGGATTCATAGCGTCTAAATGCTTCATCAATGGAGAATTTTCTATCGCGCTAATCTGTTTTAAGTAACCACTTTGTTTGCTCATATTTAACGATTATCTCCTATTAAGCTAACGCTTTCTATGCGGCTTTTAGCCACCTTTCATATTTCTATCATGTAGCCTTTTTAATACCACATCAACGTGTAATCAATAGGTTATGAAAGTTAACAGAGATTAGATTGTATGATGCCTTATGATTTCAGAAAAATGCTGTTACTCAAACTCCTTCGGATAACTTTTGATAGGGGAAATTACTAGGTTCGAAGTCAGCAAGATCTTTTGCTCTGAATTGTTTTGGGGCAGATCTGAGTTAGCTGGCACTTTTTGAGAAAAGTGCCACGAGTAAAACTTCAGGTCTATGAAGCCTCTGGACATTTATTGGTTAGAGCAAATATTCAACGCTTGTATACCTTACCCTGAAAACCACACCATAAAAAAACACTAAAAATGAATAGATACTCAACATCTGAGCACGCTCAATTTCATCTAATCATCCACAACTTCAATCGTTATATGCTGCGCACCAAGGTATGTGCCTTCATCCACTTCATAGCGCAGGGTTTCATCGCAATGTGTGCAGTCAAAGGCTTCGTTTGGTTCGATGCATTCATCTTCTAGCCAGTCCCTGCCAATATGCTTTTCACAAGTTGGGCATCTCATTTCATCAATCCTTATTCATTCAAATACAGCTCCGCCATTCCATCTAAACGGGCTTTTACTTCTTTCCAATTAGGCATCACGCTGGTCAGCAAGCGCCAGAACTTGTCACTGTGGTTATGCTCAGCGATGTGGCAAAGCTCATGCAGGATCACGTAATCAATACACTCTTTAGGCGCTTTGATTAGATGAGGGTTGAGCATCAGGTTCCCTTTAGCTGAACAACTTCCCCATTGCTTTGTCATAGGCAGTACACGAAAGCTTGGGATACCATCAACCCATGTGGCTTGAGGCAGTAGTTCAGATAAGCGTTCATGAAAAATGCGCTCAGCACGAACCTTGTACCAGTTGCGCACCAAAGCTTTAACCATGGCAGTTTTGTCATCGTTAAACCTCGTCAAGGTGACAAGTAACTTACCGCGAGTCATTTTTACCGTTGGCAAGGCATCTGCATCTTCTACTACCTTCAGCACATAACGACGACCAAGATAGAACTGCATCTCACCGCTGACGTAGTGTTTAGGCTGGACATACTCCAAATGACCTCGAAACTCTTTCAGGGCATCATAAATCCACTTGGCACGTTTCATTACTGCTTGGTGGATATCATCGCGCTTTGCATTTTCTGGAGATGTCACTACGACTTCACAGTTGGGATGAACCTTGATGGTTATTTTACGTTTCTTGCCTTCTAGGTGAGGCTTGCGCACAACCTCATAGGGAACAGCCTCGTCGCCATAGATGAAGCTGTATTCCTCTTTGTTGCGTTCGTCAGAGACTGTTGATGCCATTAATGGTGACCTGCTAAACCTAAGCGAGTGATTTGCACCACTTCTTCGGCAATGACTTGCGCTTTATCGACCCCTAAATCGGCAAACAGTAACGGAAGCACCTCTAGATTGATCTGGTTTTCAATCTCTGATGGATTGATTGAAAATTCTGCCACCGCTTTGCGCACTTTCTCGTCAATCTCAACTGCATAGTTGAAGCATTGATCTTCAGTAAGATCTTGACCTTCAGTGCTATGCTTTAAGAACAACCCAAAGTAAGCTTGTACATGGCGCTTAATTTTTGGGTCTAGCTCTGCGAAGCGATCTGTTGGTAATCCCTCGACTTTGCGCTCTTTCACTTGCTCCTCGAAATCAGCAAATAGGAGATATTGCTTAACAGGCGCATCAAACATCTCTTTTGCTTGCTGAATCGCTTGTTTAAGCAGTTTCGAGAAATACTCTTGAGCGTAAGGGTCGTCCGCTAAATCTTGCTCAATCATCTTAGTGACACGACCTGTGATCGCATCTTTCTTATTGCGAGCCTCATCGTCACTTAGCTCTTCTGGTTTTATATCCTTCCCCATATTGCCAACCAGATAAGCACCTTTAGACTCTTGGATCTCAACGCCACCGATGTGCTTGTCTAACATAGTGCGAATACTCTCAGCGTACTCGTCGTAATCAATGGTCTCTTCTGCTTGCTCACGAACAACTTTACGCAGCGATGTCATGCTTTTTAGCGTGTCTTTATAAATCTGGCGTTTATCATCAAAGCTCTTGTCTTCAAAGTAGGTGGCCGATTGCAGAGCGACTTTTAAACAATTGGCAAACGCAGTGAGTGTGCTATAAAAATCTTGGCGTTTCTTTAGGTTTAAATCTGTTGGCTGACCATCTACATACTCAATGTTCGGCGCAAATACCCGTGCCATTGCGTGCGGATCTTGGGTGTTTTTTACATTAATAAAAAATGCCCAGAGTTCACTGTATAAGCCAGGCAGTTTTTTATATTCCGTGTCCATGCGGCTGTATAAGCCTTTAAGATCGTCAATATCAAATCCACCTTGGGTACGCTCTGCCAAGTCTTGGTAGTCAGCAATGGTGGCATCTAGTTCTTTTAAGATGCCTCGGTAGTCGATGAGGTAACCAAACTCTTTCTTTTGGTGTAAACGGTTCACGCGAGCAATGGCTTGGATAAGGTTGTGCTGTTTAAGCGGTTTATCGATGTAAAGCACGGTGTTCTTTGGTTCATCAAAGCCCGTTAAAAGCTTATCGACCACGATCATTAAATCGGGCCCGTCATCTTTACCGAATTCTTCAATGATATGCTTGGTGTAGGCTTTTTCATCTTGGCCAAAATCTGAATCCAGTACGTTCTCTTTCCACCAATTCTGTACCACATCCTTGCTTTCTCCATCGACTGTATCATGGCCTTCTCGGGTATCTGGCGGTGACATGGCAACTACCGAGGTCACTTTACCAATTTGGTCGAGAAGCTTCTTATATTGGATAGCAGAGGCTTTTGAGTCACAAGCAAGTTGCCCCTTTAACCCTTGGCGCTTGAAGTTTTGGAAGTGGTCAGAAATGTCGTGGGCGATAAGCTCGATACGACCTTCGGTTTGATATATTTGACCTTTCTGAGCAAACTTCTTCTTCAAGTCTGTGCGTTGCTTTTCGGTCAGCTTGTCGGTGATGCGATCAAACCAAGCATCAAGCGCTTTGTCATTGGTACTTAACTCTGGCACACGCTCTTCATACAGCAGCGGAGTAACGGTTTTGTCTTCCACCGCTTGCTGCATGGTGTAAGAGTGGATGATTTTACCGAACTTGTTTTCAGTCTTGTCATCTTGCAGTAGCGGTGTACCCGTAAAGCCGATATAAGCCGCTTTTGGCAGAGCTTGCTGCATACGAATATTGTTTTCACCGTTTTGACTGCGGTGGCCTTCATCGACCAGCACAATCATATCAGGGCTGTCGTTGTAGCACTCATCAAGCTCTATTGCGGTGCCAAACTTGTTGATGATAGAGAAGATAATACGCTCATTGCCTTTACCAATTTGCTCAGCAAGGCGTTTACCCGTTGTAGCCATGGCAGTTTTGCGATCTTTCTCAGACAGCGCACCGCCAGAGGCGAACGTACGTGCTAGCTGATCTTCCAAATCAACACGGTCAGTAACGACAACAACACGACACTTGGCGAGTTCTTTTATCCAAATGAGAGCCTTGGATAAGAACACCATGGTGAACGACTTACCCGAGCCTGTGGTATGCCAGATAACGCCGCCGTTACGTGCGCCTTTCTCGTCAAAGGAGGTTACACGTTCAATCAGGGCTTTAATGCCAAACACTTGTTGATAACGCGCAACGATTTTGCCCGCTTTTTTATCAAATAAGGTGAAAAGCTGAGTCATTTCCAGAAGGCGGTCGTGACGAAGCAGCGACACCAACAAACGGTCTTGGTCTGTCACCATTAAATCACCGCCCGCAATCAGCGATAAGTATTCATCACGTACTTTGGCTGGGCGGTGCGCAAACAGTTTATCGAGCTGCTCTGGTGTCAGTGGAGTGTTTTTGAGGCGTGCAAAGGTGGCATCGGTGATCTGTTCTTCTTTCCACTTTGCCCAGAATTTGCTTGGTGTGCCGCATGTACCGTATAAACCGTCATGCCCATTCACCGACATCAGCAATTGGCTGTAGGCAAACAGGTGTGGGATCTCATCGACTTTTTGGTTGCGGATATTTTGCGATATACCCTCGGCAACTGTGGGCTTGCCTTCATGAGAAGAGTCAGGGCGCTTGGCCTCTATTACAACCCAAGGCAGGCCATTCACAAAGCAGACAATATCGGGAATACGTTTGCCCGTACCATGCGCATTTTCTACTTCTAGCTCTTCGGTAAAGTGGAACTGGTTGTTCTCAGGGGTTTCCCAATCAATGACATTGATTGTTGGGCTGGCTTTCTTGCCATTAACAAACTCGGTTACGCCAATACCATAGGTCAGAGCGTTATACAGTTTTTCATTCGCCGCTTTCAGCCCTTCATTCATGGCAGGGTTGGCAAGCTCATGGACAATTTTATCAATGGCCGCTTCCGATAGGTGATGATCTTTACCCGTAAACGAGAAGGTTTTTTGTTTGAGTACATCACGCAGTACATCAGGCAAAATAACCGTCGAGAGGTTGCCACGCTGGGCAACGCATTCGCTCGGTGGAATGAACTGATAGCTAAGATTGGTAAGTAGAGTTAACGCAGGGATTTTTGAGCTAAATTCTTCTTTGAAATTTAATATGTTCATCTTGTATATGTATCCCTCACTCTAACAATAAACTCTCCTGTTTTTGCTACGCATCTATCATTTTTGATAATGAAACCTTCAACCCAGTGATCACCTGTATACGAAGTTGACTCAGTTCTAAAAATGTCGGCACTTGAAGTATTCACATGCTCAGATATTTCACCTCGAAGTTGTCCCGCATCTCTTGCTTCTTGTCCCGTATTGACTACTTGCCAATATACGTTAAACGGCCTAGGTACATCGGTTTGCAGTTTAAATTTAAGTTGTTTGCCTTTCAGTAGCGGTTGACCTGACTTAAACTTTTTCCAAGACACAATCGTCTTGTAGCTCCCCTCAACTGATGCACTATAAGAAAGGTTTAATGCTATCGGCCAGTTACCAGTGTCTTTGTGGGAAACTTGAAAATTTAAAGCTGGAAGGTTGGTTGGTCTATAAACATTGACTAACGACTTGGTGAACAAATCACTTTCAACTAGGTGATTTATATTTATCAGGTCATCTCGAAGCCATCCAACCCATTGGAAAAATGCTTTGGCCCTTGCATGATCATTTTCATGCCACCTATCGGCAAAGTTTTCTCCTGGATTTGTTGGATTTGAAATTATCCATTTCCCGTCCTGTGTGCGCGTAATTAATGAATAAAGTGAGCTTGCATAGGCTTGGTTATATATGAACTTAGTATTTAACTGGTTCGCTTGTTGCTCTAACCTTGTAATTAGATTTCGTAAAGTATCAAAAATTGTTGTCTCATTTTGATAGCACTTTGCCGCAAGTACACTAATTATCATGGAAATAGGCTTGAAGCTTTCTACTTCAGATTGAGAGAATCTAACGTCACGATGTCTCTTAAGGAGTTGAATAGCTCTTTGCAAAGGTGTTTTTACATGGATATTAGGAACATCATTTATTGAGTTATACAACTGCCTTTGGTTGTTAAATACCTTTGTCTTCTGGATTAACTTTTCTCGTTCAAATGCGAAGCCATTTCTTTCGTAAAACCATTGTGCGAAGCCCTTAGGGTTACTTGTAGTCCAAGTATATTGGTTTTGTTCACTTTTATTGGTCGCCGCAATAGCATCGCGTTGTGCTAGTAAGCTACTTTCAGAAACTGAAGGCAACACATCCATATGAAAACCGATACCATCTTCTTCGGCGTAATTCAAAGTCCAACAACGCTTACCTTCGTCATCTAGCAATCTTTCGTAAGTTCCGTTTTTCTTAATCCTATCTCCAACTTGCTCTTTAACAGTGCTAGGTTGCGTAGCATTTTTTGAATGAGCCAGATTACATACCAAGTCGATGTCATAGTCAGCATCTTTGCTATTTTTAAATGGTCGAATTTCTGTTCCTAATTTAAAGGAGCCTTGAAGATAAACATCTGGAGTTGTGTACGTCCCCTCGTAGTTGCCTTCTTCTAGAAAGCTTTTCATAGCTTGGAATCGATCCATCGCTTGTTTGTATTTCGATGGTGAAATGTCTAGCCTCGATGCGGCTAATTGCAGAGCCTCTTCCCGCGTCACTAAATTACTCATTATTTACCTCCCTGTATTGTGATGGTTGATTCAAACTTTTTCGTATCAAAATTTTGATCGTATATATGCCAAGACATACTTGCTTTAGGCATTCTCACTCTGCCTAGCTCAACAGCGCAGGAAGCGGGCATTGCAGGGAATATACTGAGTTGAGCATCTAATCCGTACTGGGCAGAGATGCGCTCCAGAACCTGTCTCATCGTTTTTCTAAACTGTGAAAGTTGTTCTGGCGAGCGAATAAAGTCATTGTGCTGGTATTGCACAGGTGTTTTAACTTCCCAAATATCGACTTTATCACCTAGCTCACTGTATATGCGCGTGTGGTTAATATGAGCACTTAAAGAAAGTACCAGTACAGGGAGTCCATGCGCAGTGTTCGAAGGCTCAACAATAAATTCAAATTCATCAGGCGTAGGCTGCCAACTCCATGTCTTCGGCTCTCTAATTGGCTGATAAGTACAAACATCAACCTTGTCGGTAAATAAACAACCTAACTTTATTAGCAATGGCATAGGTGCTAATGAAAACAAAGAGAAATGAGCATTTTGGCTGGAGCTAATCAGGGGGACTACCTGTTGTGTAAAAATGGAATCTAAGTGCTTAGATTCCGCTGCCCAATACTCAGCATCCCTATCCACCAAGCTACTAGACATAGATAACTCTATTGCATCTGAACTAACTGGATATTTTGTCGGAAACATCGCTGCAACTGCTTCGTTATACTGCAAAGGCGATTTTTGCTCTCCGATGTTTGCTCCATAAAAAACGACATGCGATTTATTAGTTGGTGAAATGCCAGCGACTGTCCAAACTCGGTACTCGTGCTCCTTCTTCCATTTTTGTAATAAATCGGCTGAATATTTATCACCATTTATATCTTGGTCTATTGTTTTGTGGCAATCGTGGCACATTAACATTAAGTTGCCAACCTCATTAAGTGCTTTCTTATTTGTTATAAACGGCCCCCATCCTCTAGGACCATCTTTTGAAAAAGAGTATATGTGGGCTGCTTCAGCAATGTTCACCCTTTCTAGAGTGATAGGGGACTGATACAGAGGTCTATTACAACCATTAAACTGACAACGACCCGCTGATTTCCCCCAAAGTGCAGTTTTAACTTTTTCTTTTATGTGCCTAGTAACCTCAATTGCCACGATGTTTACTCCTTAAATTTTGACTCTACGCTTACCCGTCAACAACTGCTGCATCAATGCCTTTTTCTCTTGCTTGAAGTGATCTAGCTTAGCTTCAAGCAATTCGATATCTTTGTCGGCTGCGGTGAGGACAGAAGCGATTTTTTGTTGTTCTTTTAAAGAGGGGACTTGAACCTTGATCTGGAGTAGGTCTTTTGGATTTACTCTTCTAGCCTTTCGTCCTCCATTCGCTAAACCAAGATTAGAAGTGTAAAAATCGTCTCTTGAGACAAACTCGATGAACCACTTAGGTTCTACAGCTTCGGAAAAGTCAAAAGCAGGTAAATCGAGGGTCGATTCAAATCCATCCAAATGTTCAGGGATGATTCCAAAGGCTCCATTCAAAAAGTCTAATTTGCTATAGATAAATTGCCCCGATTTTCTTTTGTAGTACTTAGTTGAAGAACTGCCCAAACGCTTTTCTTCTTTCTGCGTAACGCCTCGACCGTAAAGCTTTACTGTAAGCTTTCTCGCGAGTTCACCGTTAGTACCTGCAATGCGACTTTCAGTTATCAACTTTGATATAGGTTGGGAGTTCCACTCCCCCTCAAACGCCTTACCAGTTTCAGGATCAACCAAACGCTTCTTACCCGTCAAAAGCTGCTGCATCAGGGCTTTTTTCTGCTGCTTGCTGGTTTCAATCAGCTTTTCAGTGGTGCTAATCGCTTTGTCCCATGTTGAGAGGATTTTGGCGATTTTGCGTTGTTCTGGGAGCGGGGGGACAGGAAATACATAGTCTTTAACCATTTGTACATTTAGGTTTTGAACGCCCCCACCTGCAAACTGTTCTCTTACAGCAAGATATCTGTAGTAGTCAGTATTGAGTATCGACTGAACAAAGTTGCTATCCAGTCGTTCACCGCACTTAATCAGAGTCAAACTCACATAGACGCTGAAATCATAATCGACTGTAACTACTGCTGCTTCACCAATACCAGCACCAACTCTAGTCATGAGTACATCGCCTTTCTCTGGCTTTGTGTTTTTTGTAAGCTTATTATGTAGGTCGACAGGTATGTGCTTGATTTTATCGAGCTTTAACTTGCCTTTCTGTACATTGCTCGCGGAAAAAAATGGCACACCGATAGATTCATCTACATATGTTGGCGTAGCAGCTACACCGCACGTTATTTTTGCTAAGTTACCAAACTTTTCAATAGACCATGAGTCAGGTGAGGATGCGTAGAAATTACTTCCCATAACCCAGCTCCTCTAGGTAACCCGCCATCTCAGCTTCAAGGTCAGCTAAATCACTTTGTAGAGCTAAGCGCTCAGTACGAACCGCAACCAAATCAATCTCTTCTTCTTCCTCAAAGGTATCCACATAACGGGGAATATTGAGGTTGTAGTCGTTCTCGGCAATCTCTTCTAGGGTCGCTAGGTATGAGTATTTATCTGTGGTTTCACGCGCCTTGTAGGTATCAACAATCTTTTGAATGTTCTCTGGCGTAAGCTGGTTTTGGTTTTTTCCAGATTTGAACTCGCGAGAAGCATCAATAAACAGCACCTTGTTATCATCTTTTTGCTTTTTGAAGATGAGAATAGCAGCAGGGATACCTGTACCAAAGAATAACTTTTCAGGTAGGCCAATTACGGTATCTAGCAGGTTTTCATCAATGAGCTGCTTACGGATTTTACCTTCTGATGATGCTCGGAAAAGCACACCATGGGGCACAACTACACCCATGCGACCGCTTTCTGGCTTAAGTGTCTCAATCATGTGTGAGATAAACGCATAGTCACCTTTAGTCTTTGGCGGAATACCACGACGGAAGCGGCCAAAGTGGTCGTTACCTGCATCTTCAAAGCCCCACTTATCCAGTGAGAATGGCGGGTTGGCGGTTACTACGTCAAAGTGCAGTAGTCCACCATCTTTATCTTGCAGTTTAGGGTTGCGAATGGTGTCACCCCACTCAATGCGATGGTTGTCTTCACCGTGTAGGAACATGTTCATCTTAGCCAGTGACCATGTTGAGCCAATCGCTTCTTGACCAAACAGGGCGTACTGCTTGGAGCCTGCAAAGTTGTTTTGAACTTGCTTGCCACACTTCATCAGTAGTGAGCCTGAACCACATGCAGGGTCACAAATGCTATCGCCTTGCTGTGGCTCTAGGATGATTGAAAGTAAGTCTGAAACTTCTGGTGGGGTATAGAACTCACCCGCCGATTTACCGCTGCCAGCAGCGAAGTGTTTGATGAGATATTCGTAGGCGTTACCAATCACGTCCAGTGAACCCACGCGGCTTGGGCGCAGGTTTAACGTGTCTTTACCGAAGTCTTCCAGCAGGTGACGCAGGATGTCGTTTTTCTGCTTTTCATCGCCTAACTTGTCTGTGTTAAAGCTGATGTCTTGGAACACGTTCTTTAGTTTTGTGCCGTTTGCTTCTTCAATTGCATGCAGCGCTTGGTCGATGCGAGAGCCATTGCCAGCTTCGTGGCGAGATTCGTATAAGTCCCAGAATGTTGAACCAGTCGGGATTTTGAAAGACTGTTTCGACATCATCGCAGTGATCATCTGCTCGTTACCATTGAACTGCTTTGATAGCTCATCAAATTTGTCTTGGTGTACGTCAGAGATGTACTTCAAGAACAGCATGGTTAGGATGAAATCTTTGTATATGGATGGGTCTACGGTGCCTCGGAAGGTGTCACAGGCAGCCCAAACGGCTTTGTTGACTTGTTCTTGGTAGAGAGGATCTTGATTGATTGGTGAATGTGGCATGAAATGGTACTCGAATAGATTAAATTGTTTTAATTAGTGACTCTGCTACGTGTTTGAAAGAGTCAAAACAGGTATCAAAATCATGAGGTTCGGTGTTGAACACCATCGGGGTTACAAACTCGTGAAAACGTTGACGAAAAACTGGGTTTTCTTCAAGCTCTTTCAGCCCAAGTTGTAGTTCTTGTTTTGGATTGGAGACGAATTCTGCATGCTGATTACCAAAACGCTCAAGATCTTCTTCTAACACCATTTTAAATAACGGTGTTAGTGCTGTCAGGTCGAGGTGTTCTGTCTGTTCTTCGGTCTTTAGAATGCAGTAAACATCATAGATATGGCGCACAAGGGTGGCATCATCCTTACGCTGTGCATCGCGCTTGACTGACATTGTGCGGCGCAACATTGATATGATTTTTTCAACCAACGTGGCATGGATAGAAACGCAATCAAACGCCTTCACTTCTGGTGGTTGTTTATACAGCTCTGCGACCAGTGATTGAATGCTACGAGGCTCTGCATCAAACAGTGGGATTGTCTCCATTAACTCCAGTTTGATAATGGGGCGAAGACATGGCGCTTGGCTAAACTGTTGCGGGTATCGGAGTTCCAACTCAACATAGCGATATTCATCACGTACACTACGCGCTTCAACCGTAAATCGCTCTGACCGAGTGATCGCATGTTCAATACCGTTGATGCATGCCTTACGAACTGCTTTCTTTTTTGCGCGGCTCAGTTCATCAAACGCTTGCTTAGGGATCAATTTAATGTCTACGTCTTCTGACATTCTCAGAATTTTAACGTTTGACTTTGCCAGAGCTGTACCGCCAGAAAAGACCATTTGGTGAGAGTCAGGCTTCACTTCTGCTAGCTCAGAAAGCAAGGCAACTACCCAGTAATCTTTTTCAATAATGGCAGGGTTTCCGAGCTCAAGTGCATCGGAAACCTCAAGAAACTGTTGCTTTAGTTTTTCCATATTAACTCGGTGAATTCAACACTCGGTTACCAACAACCAATTTGCGATTAAATTGTTTGGGATTCCATGAGTATTGAACGGATGATGGGATTTGGGTGCTTTCACCTGATAGGCTTTGCAAAGATAGGTTGTCCATCTCAAAATCGACGCCTTTCATCTTTAATATCTCGCGCATCAGGGCATCGCTCCCCCCAGGGTTCGTAGGCATGGGTTTGCCCGTTAAGCTGTTAATCCTTGCCTTGGTGTATAGACCATAGCCAAGCTTGATTAGCTCACCTTTTTTGACTAGTTGCTTTAGCGCACGACCAATTTGATCGTAGCTAGCAAAGCCATCAAAGTCTTTGCGCTCAAACACATAACGTCTTGAACGCTTTATCTTTTGATAAATACGGTCAACGGCTGTCATTTGAACCTCCTAATTTCCTAAGTGTTCAGATTATAACTCAACCCTGTTGCCATAGGAATAAATACGGCACATGCATATGAGTAAATGCGACACTTGATCAGTTGATAGTTAGCATAAGGCATTGAAATAAAGATACAATATTGATTCAACTCAAGATCGACATAATTTGAATTCAGTGTCTAACCTTGTTATGAGTCTATCCCTTCAGAGATGTTCAGCGCATCCTCTATCTCGACCCCCAAATATCGAATTGTATTATCTAGCTTCACGTGACCAAGTAACAGCTGAACAGCCCGAATGTTTTTGGTGCGAGCATAGATTAACGTCGCCTTGGTACGGCGCATTGAGTGCGTACCATAAAGATAAGGATCGTAGCCAAGTTCAGATGCCCAGCGGCGAATAATGGTGGCATAGCAGCTATAACTCATTGGCTTACCTTGTTTGCGAGGGCTTGGGAAAAGATAATCTGGTGCAGATAATTGGCTACGTATTAACCATTGAGTCAAGGATTGTGCTGTGCGGGAAGTGATCTCAAACTGCACCTCTCGACCAGTTTTGCTTTGGCTGTAAAGAACACGATCTTGAATGACGCCGCCAGAAGATATATCTCTAACTTTCATTCTTAGCAAGTCACAAGAACGGAGCTTACAATCGATGGCGAGATTGAGCAGGGCCAACTCCATGATATTGCCTTCGATTTCTAGTCTAGTGCGAATTCGCCAGATGTCTTCGAGCTTGAAGGGCTTTTTCTGCCCAGTTAAGTGACCTTTCTTCGTCCACATAATTGACCTCCCGTCTAACTTTAGAAGTGGCCTTAATAAGTTTAGATGAGGAAATTGAATGGCTATGCAGTTAGGGGGCTGAAAAATATTGCAGACTAAAGTGGGTTAGAATCTTTGCTCTAGATGATAAAGGGGCATTTTCGATTTAGAAATGGCAGCGTATCGACTGCGATCGCTGCCATTTTAGTATGATACTTTAATACTCAGTATGAATCTTTATTACTCTCTCACATATCCCTCAAAACTACCGTGTACCCACTTTGGATGATGCTATTGTTTGAACTTCAATGCACTTAGCGCACAGGAGAGAGATATGATTTCATGGACAAATTTGGATGACGGCACTCACGAACTTAAAATTAGTGACGCGTTTAATATCGTGCTCTACCCATCAGCTGGCTATGCCATCGCAACGGGTATCGATAGAAAGATCAGTTTATTTGGCTCTACTCTTGAAGAGCAAAAGCAAGATGTTCAAAGAACGGTAGTCGCTATACTTTTAGACATCGCGGAAAAAGTGTCACCGGATGATGTTAGATACGGTCGTTAACTAACTTTCTCTGTATCCAAATAGAGAGCACACATACCGCGCATAGAAATAGTGAAATATCGGCTAGAGAGTTTGGGGTGACATTTAAAAGTGAAGAAACAGGTTCGACATACTTCATGACGACTAAGAGAGTAAAGGCGACTGTAAGCCTCTTATAACCGCTTCCAATAGACATACGCATAACCTTTAGTCCATATTCCAGTTTTTGATGGAAAGCAACCCAATTGGCCCTTGCGCCAAACTGTACGTGACAGCCCAAATCTTCCACAAAGAACTTTCGTGTGGGTTCTTAATCCATACGAGAATTGCGGGAGCGGTGCCGCATCCAACCCAAAACCCAAAACCCAAATGTGATATAGAAGATCACCAATAACCATAGTTCTTGCATGAGTTGAGCTCCTTTAAGTGCCTAACGCCTTTTCCTCGACGCATTCTTGATGCGCTACTGGCAATTTATTCGTCATACAAGGCCCATTTTGTATTTAACCAATAATTGTATACAATAACATAATACGTTATCTAAGAGTCTTCCAGAATGACAAACCGCAACGCTGATTGGGTACGCTTCTTCAAATTAGAAGAGCAGTTCTTCGACGATGTACTCTCTTCCACAAATGAAGTTGAGTCCTTTGGTTCACATTGCTATCCAAAATACACTGAAGAATTTACCGAGTCGGGTCACCTTCGTCTGACCAAACCTCAACATATTCGCTGGATAGGTCACGTTAATGGCGATCAAAGCCTGTTCAATAAACTTCAGAAACAAGCCAAAGAAATTTACGACCTTCATCAATCTTTGACACTTTCGGAAAAAAGATGCTCTCGTGAACCTATTTTTTTAGTTGATGCTACGCGTATCGGTGTTTACAAAAACGTTGCGCACTCTTCGAATCTAATCACGAGCTCTGACGAAGTGAGCTTAGTACGAGGTAAATATAGCGATACACCGGAACGCGACATTCAAAACTATAACGACATGCGAAAGGATTTAATTGACCTTGGGTTCAGTACCGCTACCGTTTCGTTAGCTCCAGTAACACTCTCTTTAAAAGTATGCACGCAAGAGTTAGTGAACTACTTTGGTCGCGAAGATATAGTGTATAGGAGACAAACAGGTCACCAATATCGCAGCCGAGTATATTGGGATCGACAATCTAGACCTATGAAACTTGGTTTCTTTATTAGCTTATCTCCAATTACTTACCATTGCGTTGTCTCTCCAAGAGAATCACGCGAAGACTCGTACCTAAACAGTGGTGAAGCCATTCCTTTCGTCGGTCCTTGCGATGGTGAATTTTGGATAAGCAAGACCTCATAATGCGGTTTATGAGGTCCCTAACCACTTAACTTATGCTTGCTCTTCGACGTCAGACGATTCGGCAGTCTTTTTCTCAGCGATCATCTTTTTCGTACCACCGATAGCTAACAATATGCCACCGACAGTTGGAAGTAATTGAAGCATCGCGAGATTTTTAACATCTTGCGGAAGATTGTTTCGTAAAGCTACTTCGGCAATGAATTCAAATAGTGGGTAGCCATTTACTGCGGCTTGGAAAAAAAATGACAGACCGCAACACAGCATTAGTATCAAACCAATGCACGTAATTCTAAAGTTAAAGTTCTTCATGTTGTTGTTCATAATGTACCTTATTTATGCTGACTGATTGGTTCAGTTCATTTATACACGCCCCATTCTCTCCTTTTAGAAATTAGCGAAGCCAATATCGCACCTTAATTGACAAAGCATCGTTTCAGGGACCGACAGCTCGGTAAACGTCACGCCAATCTCATAGTCGTATCAATTTAATCGCTGATATAGCCCTGCTTATTTGAATTTCTTGGTTCGACACTGAGATATCCTCAGCTTACGTAGCCAATCTAAACCCGTGATTTTGGGTTGGCATTGAAATTTTCTGCGGTTTAGTGCCATGGCACAGCCCCGAATACGCACGTTTCCCACAGCGTTCGCAGCAAAAGAAAACTGGAGTAAATGATGATTACAAATACGACTTCGACCAACACAGAAACCAATAGTGCTGTCCGGTTAGTGGCGGCATTAAAGGTTTTAGGTGTCACCGATGATACGCCCCTGCATTTGCGCCAATTGCTCATAAGCAGCATTTTATCGGTCGCGAAATTTAATGATGATGCAGATTTAATTGATATTTGTGAGTTTTCTCTGGCTCGTTTGCAAACCGAACTTGAGGATGATGTCAGCGAAAGCGCGGGTTCACCGATTCATTGATAAGAGGAACAAGCCATGAAATTCAATCCAAGGAACATCCTTTCTGGCATGGTCATACACTTACTGATGACTGTCGGTGTTGCACACGCGGAATCTGACCGAGTAAACCTCCACACTTGGAAGCAGTACGGCGCAGCGGCTTCGGGAAACTGGGCGGTAAGTGCAGATGGTCAAAGCGTGTATCAAAGCATTAATGGTGCGCCTACCGCGTTTATGAGTGCCAACAAGTATGAGTATCGAACCTTCAAAGGGATCATACAGGTTGATACAGGAGCCGGTGATGATGACTATATCGGTTTCATTTACGGCGATCCTACTGCTGGTGGCTTTTACCTGTTCTCTTGGAAAAAGCTACCGACCTCTGCAGACAGTGGTTTCAGCTTGATTTACTTCGATGGCACCCTAGATCAGATGAGCGATTATGGGTGGACGGTTCATGATGTCGAACAAGGCAAAAATACAATCTTAGGCAAAAAACGAAACGTAGAGTGGATGCACGGCCAGCCCTATCAATTTGAAATGCAGCTGTTTCCCAATAGGATTGTGACCAAGTTAGATGGCGCGACAATATTTGATGTCAATAACCTGACCGTAGCTCCGGGATACTTCGGCTTTTTTAACTGGTCACAAGGGAAGGTGCGTTACAATTCCATTCAGCAACTATATCCACCTATAGCTGAACACAAAACAGGGGATATCTCTCAAGGTGTGCCTTTTACGGTAACTGGCACATGGACGGATAGGAACACAACGGATAGCCACAGCTGCATGGTAAGCCAACAGCCTTATTATGGTACTGTGACGATGACTCCCCCGTGTACCTTTACTTATACCCCATCACCTGACCATGATGGCATTCAGACATTTAAATACAGAGTGACTGACGAATCGAACTTGTTTACTGACGGCAATGTCGATGTAAATGTACGATCAAGCGGCACTTCCTTCACCTTGCCTCCACACCTTGTGTCTGGTCAAATAAAGAATGTCTTCACCCAAATTAAATCAACAAGGACTGACGGTAAACCGGTCGTGAATATAATCAATAAGCCTAACTTCATGCGATTAAATGAGTTGGGTGTCATTGAAATGAATCCAACTGACGATGATCTTGGCATGCATCACGACATCACCTTCGAAACAAGCGATGGACTCAAGACGTACAATGCAGGGACATTCGATATTCAGGTTATACCCTCGACAAACAATGACTACTTGAACCAAAACTTCGAAATTATCACCTCTGATGTGCAGCTGCTTAATTTGGACAATACGCCTCACACACTAGTCACCATTCCAGCACTTGAAAGTGGTGAAGGAAATTTAGTGGAAGGCCCACATGAGGCTTTAATCACCGCTGATGCCAGTAACACCCATGACATGATGGTTGGTGATAAGATTGCCGCACCAGGTGATACGGTATCTATCACGGTCAACCTTGATAAAACAGGGACAGCTTTACCCATTTTCTATTTTACTCCGGATGCAGAAATAGCGAACTTTAGCATTGAATTCCCTTGGATCGACTCACCTCATGATTGGCGATACGTCGTTCAGAGAACTTGCTCAGACGCCGATTCAAATCGATGTGATCGAACATTGGAGATGGACCGGTTGAAAGCACCAACTGGCAACTTGCAAGTCTTTCTCAGAAAGAGTGCCAATGCTGAGTATCATAGTTATGGTTTTGCTGACCCTTCCACTTGGCGCGATTCCGATTTGGACGAACACCTTGCGACACTCAGTGAAGGTGACATAGTGGCCATCAACATCAATCAGAAATCAGATGCACTGAACGACTTCATCAATCAAGTTATCACACAGTTTGGTGATGGCGATTTGAGTAATAAGCTATCAAATATTGAAGACCAAGCGATCTTGCTCTATCGAATTGGAAGTGGAGTAAAAGAATATAAAACACAAAAGAGTACACGCTGGGGGACATCTGCGGTGACATGGTTGAGTTTGAACCAGTAACAGATGGAAGATGAAAAAAATTGCTCCCAATGGGAGCAATTTTTGTTTTAGTTAAAATTGTTCTGGTACTCGAATACCATGACTACGTAACAACCTGATGAGGTTGGACTGCACGTAAGCCAAAGTACATTCGCACCCTTCAAAATAACCTTTGTCGATAGCCAAACTGGTATTTCGACGAAGTTTTTTGTTTTGTTCATCTTCTCGGAACTCAAATAAGAGCGCCTTTAGATCATCTTCTAAGCTGTTTGTTTGAGTTGGGGCTGTTTCATTCGCTACAGATTCCGAAGCTTGAAGTTTCATCCATGACCAAACATAGCTTTTGTTAGACTGCATTGATTCAGCAAATCTTCCGATAGTCCTTATGGATTGATGTTTCGCATACTTAGACCATAGGGGCTTGGCCAATTCATCAGTCAGGAATGGGACAAACTTAATTGACATCGTTTCTTGTATGTTTTCATTCGAAGCACGCAGTGGAATGATTAACGTATCCCCAAATTCGACAAATGAATGAGACGCAGCCATTAAGAACTCAATTGAGTAGTTTCTGGTCGGTGTAAGTAACCCGTGTTTGCTCGTATCGTAATCAAAATGATTATCGTGACGTCGTAAGCACAAGTACTCATGAAAGGCAGTACTAAACTTACATGGGGTAAGAGAGTTATAATCATAACCCACTCAGCATCTATCACTTTATTGAACATGAGAACGCTCCTCTTTCTTTACTTCCAAACCCATCACGACAGGTAAAAAAGTACGTTGAAACTGACCAGCCACCAGCACGTCGCCAACGTAAATAAATTGGGAACCGGCATGTTCAGCTGTTTCAGGAGTGAAATTAGGGTTAGGTACGAATTGACGAGTGCATTCAAGTGCAACAACGGTCCAATCACTGGACATTGCGAACTCTTTGCTCTGTTGAGTCGTGTAACCTTGGTTGAGGTAATGCTGGTAACTTTCCTCGACTAAGAATTCATCACGAATCGTAAGTTGTTCACCAACAGGGATCGTCTCTGCACCAAATTGACAATCTGCAATTACAGTGGAAGATGACAAGCCAATGATGCAAGTGAGTGCAAATTTGCTCATTAGGTTACAATTCAAATTTGCTGGTTTTGTTGTGAAAGACATAGTAATTCCTCGGTATATTTCGTGCGTAAGCACATGGGGTTTAGTAAGTGCAGATGTCATTTTTTAGAATGAATATCGATTTCTGAACTGCATGATTTAAGGACCACCTCAAGATTCTCTTCGGGGATCTCGTTAACTAGGCGACCTAAAAAATATTCCACAACGACGGCTACATCAGCACCTTCTAGATGCATTGCGACCGGTTCTGCCATGGCTTTTTCTGTCATTTCAATATTCATAATCACACCTGTTGCTGTGAGGGTAGTTGTCTAATTTTCCAAGCGATTCCTTGCGGGAATGACCTAGCGTAGCGATACACATTTCCTGCTTCTGTATCTTCAAACATTTTCTTCTTCACCTTGCCGTTTATCTTGTAGAACAAGATAAAGTCAGCAAACTTACTTATTGGGATATTTCGTGGCATGAGTTAGCTCCTCCAAGAACTGGAATTCGAGACGTACTAGGCCACCACACGGGTTAGCTAATATGTCCCGTGTTGGGTTAGGTTTATTGGGGTTTAGATGGGATCTATCCGTTGGTGTTTGTTGGGTTACAAACTCCGGGCGATGGGTTACTTCTTGAGAAGGGGTTGTATAACGTCATCTTGAAAAAGATGGTCTATACGAGCAATGATGCAGTCGCCTGCGTAACTATCTATTTGGGTACTTTTAGCTTTCAAATCATTGAATGATTGATAGGTATCAGTGAGTAAATTTGATGGTGGTCTATTGAGCAATTTAATGCGTCTGACAGATTTAATAAGACTGATCTCGATGTCTACTAAAGCTGACAGTTGTTCGAAAGTAGTCATGTGGTATCTCCATTTATTCAATGGTCAACAATGAGAGAAAATCACTAAATCAAAACTTCGACAATTGGCACACTGACGTAGCCAGTTCTGCATGATTTTCCAATTAATTTAATAATTCCAGCCTCGACAAGAACATCTTCAATTCCAGTGTTTTCACTGTAGTTTTTGATGCAGGTTTCATTTGTCAGTAGGTTGGCATTACTAACACAGGTTGTTGCAACACAAATTCGTTCACCGGGAAAGGTGTCGTTGTTAATGTTGTCATCGGTTTCAGCAGCAATCAGCTCAAGCGCAATTACACCGTTAGCGTAATGACGTTTAGCAATGCAGCAATCAAAACCAAGGAAGTTAAGTACATTCATATCTGGACTCCAGTTATTCATGGGACTATTTGGTGTGTAAACAAGATTTGTATGGGAACGTTGGTAACTCAGAGAGAGTTATTAGGGGCAGTCAAAAGACTGATTACATTTCAGATGGCGTAATAACCAGGTGAGTTAGAGGAATTTCCTCGCTGCCCATTGGACAGTGTGTTACTCAGTTTGCCCTTGTACTATGGCAAAGTAATCAGTGACTGTTTCCAATTAGTCAGCTTATTTTGCTTGTTTTGAGTACGCGTGCTTTCTAACCATTGCAGATAGCGCACTCGTACATCGTGACCGTGGGTTTCAATCATTACCTATTCAAATCGATATAGTTCTCATGAAGATTGATGACTATTATCGCTGGACAATAAGTTTGAAACTTTTCTACGTCCCAAAGCGTGTGTCTAGGTACTACCAGAATCCAATACTGACCATAAAGATCAATGCATAGACTCAATCAACGTAACGACTGGAACGTCACATTGCCTCTAGTTATCTCTTCATGAACTTTCGGGCGGTGCTTAAAATTGACTAAAACTTCATACTCTTGCCCAAATTCAACATTGTCACCAAATGGACCTATAATAGCCTTTACATTTGTATCAACTGGAACCTCGATTACACATATTTTTATGGGCTTCGTATAACCATTTTTCAATGCGTGGTAAATCGCGATGTAAGGAGACAAAGTTGTAGACACAGGTTTGGTCCAGTCATCATTTTCATTTTCAGAACAGACACCGCGAAACAAAATCTGACCTTTGGCTAATGAAAGACCTTTCTCCTGTATTTCCATATCTAAATTAATGAAATCATCGACATTGAAACCTCTATAGTTTCTCTGAAATAGTTTAAATATCGGGGTATCACCGTTACTGGCCATACTCTCTTGCCATTGATTCAAAACATTTGAACTTTTAAGGAATTCTTCATACTTAATACATTCATTAGGTTTTTTGTGGGTACTAGGGTCAATGTGATATCCATAAAGCCCTGAAAACATGTCTAAACAACTTTCCAGACTATCGTCCCAACCAAGTAGCTCAACATCAAATTTATCTATGAGTACCCCCTCCATCGAAAAATATAAAGCACTTAAAAGTCACCTTGTTAACTAAACTCAACCAATCGAATAAGCTGGCGACTAGGTGAACTAGTTTGCCATTCGAGTAACTACTTCCTTATATATATGTCCATATCCCTCTGAACCGCGTCTCAGTAAGTAACTAATATCTACCGGTCTTGTATCATAAACTTCGAATGTGTCATGAAAAGCGCTATCGCGACCAACAAATACTTTCTCCAAACAATCGTCAAACTGATCAGCAGTGATGTCGACAACAATAGTTTCATTCACCGTTAACCAAACATGGTTATTTTCACTGTACTCGCATTCCGGAGATGGACGTTTGCCGACTGACTGTACAACGTTAACAGCATATTTTTCTCTCAAATAGAGTCCCAAAATTACACTAGATACCTCACACGAACCTGAAGGAAACCTTTGAAGCTCAACATCAACATAGGTTGACTCTGAAACGACCTTCTTAATCACTTTCCGGACCAGGGTGGCCACTGTTTTTAGTTCTGATACTTGCACTTAATCTCCTTATCAATCATTAGCTAATTCCTTATATTGGGAATTTTTCGCGATTGAATTTCGTCTATGTTGCGGTCATCAAATATAAAACTCAACCAATATCAATCTATGATGTGTGTCGAAAGATAATATATTTGAAGAGCTCAAGAACTATCACTATCATAATTGCCATTCTTTATAATATTTTCAGTTAGTTAGAAAAGGAACTGGTGAATGAGAAGCGTTGTTAGTGATGATAAAATCACGGATTTTAGGGAGTTAGTGAACTCAAACTCTAGCTTTGTGTATCAAATCTACAAAGATAAAGGCGGTAAGAACCTTTTTAACCTCGTTTGCTCTGCTATGGATTGGATCACTGTTTCTGTTAGGCACTTAGAAAATGCACCTGAGTTTGACAAGAATATAGATAGTAGATGTATGCAGGTCTACTCTCTTATCTCTTCAATAGACCTCATTTTCGAGTCAATCAAACAACTCCATCGAGTGTTTATGAATGACAATAAAGATCCGTTTCATGGTGAAAAGAAATGCTTCAAAGCTCGCCTCTTCCCTAATGAAGATGACAATAATTACTTTAAAACTATCAGGGCGTGTTTCGGTGCTCACCCAGTAAATCTTAATCAAGAGAATTCAAAGCGATTCGCAAGTTGGCCATTTACAAGCAGTTTCAACACTGGCGACCTGAGTGTTCATTTGTACAGTCGAGATGTGGGCAAAGAGGACTTAACGTTAAACCTGAATATCAATGAGCTGTTCGAATTTCTCAAGATACGATATGAGTACCTAGATGTTATCGCTGATAGGATTGAAACGCTGTTTGTTGAGTACCAACACAAACTTTCAAAAGAAAAAATTGAGACTAAACCTGATCCTTTAGAACAACTCTATGTTCTTCGCACTGAGTCAGAAAAAAGATTAGATAACGAATACTATAATGGAGAGATTGATGACCTCATTATGATTTTTGAAGCGGAAGTAACTGACGCTGACCTTGTACCATTAGCTGATAAGTATAAAGAATCCCTCCTACCTCTGATTGAAGAGATTAAGACGAATCTACAAGAAATGAACATCGTTGACCTAGCAACCATTAGTGTACTGAGATTAAGATCTGGCCTTAATAAAGAATTACGATACGAACTCGGAAAGTTCTACACTTGGGTTCACAGTGGTAGGTATGATCCGCTACTCGAATACTATTTTGAAAGGTTCGACGCTTCTACTGATGGTAAGTTCAAGTTCACCAAAACTGATGACATCAAACTTGCGTTTCTTAAAACAAAACTTATGCTCACTGAAAGGTGTGAATAAGTTGGCTTTGCCCTTTTCTTTAGCTGCTCAATACTTTTGAATATCAAAGTGACCTCAACATTACTGTTTCAACTTTGGACTGTATCTCATTAAGGGGCAAAGCCTTCTCAGAACACTGCTAAACCAAAATGGCAAACTCGCTCACGCCACTTGAACGGGAAAATCAAGCATGAAAGGTGAATGCTTTAACTGCACTCAAACTTACTATCATAAATGCCCCCTAGTGTATCGTCGGTTGAGTGTTAGGCAGCGAGTTCAGGTTGTGTTCAATTTGTTCAGCATCCGACATCTTACTGGCGATGTAGTGTTGGGTCCCCTCTTGTCGTGTTATCGGATCGATATTGATGATTTTGAGGTTGCCTGGAATGATGGCAGAACCAAATTTGGTAGATAGGTATTCGAGCTTATGAAAGATTTGAATCACTGCGGCTGCACAGTTGAGAGGCTTAACCTCTTCGAGATAATAAGTGTAATGATCGAGAGGATTGCTACGTTCTGTATGCTTTTCACAATATGCCTGCATGAGCTCCATAGTTAACGCACCAGTACCGCAAAATGGTTCATAGACCTCGTTATCATTGAGCCCCATCATTTGCTCTAAAAAATCGTCATCTTGATGATTGTTCATTCGTTTCGTCTTTGTATTCACACCTAACTCAATCAGAATGTCCCCGATTGGATCACTGTACCCATTAAGCATTGCATTGCTTAACAACTGTGCAAGCTCTACCACCCCATCTTGTACTGATTCTTTAGAATCTAACCTTGTAGTCACTTTGTGCTGATTAGTATGCGCAAAGGCCCAATAGAAGACAAAATCAGAGAAGGATTTGGAATGGCTGTCGTCAAGGTTCCAACTGGTGATGATATTCAGTGCTTGGTTGATCGTGTCCTGTTTATTCATGTGCGCTAACCCATTTAAGTTCTTGATAGTCGGTTAAAACGGTTATGCAACATACGAATGCGGATTTAGGAAGTATTTCAAAGAAATTGAAATTTAGGGTGAAGAGATATGGCTGGATGTGTCAAAGCGGATGGAAATGGTGGATGAAAAGCCACCCGATCGGGTGACTTTTCATCTTAACTACAAGGTATGCAGCTACTTATTCAGGTAACGTGTCGAGAAACACATTTTACCTCCTAAGTCTTTTAAGCGGCCATCGAGTTCTTGACGACGCTTTTTTTCAGCTTCACAACTTTTGCAGGTTCCCATCTCACGCTGGCCATGTTTAGTGGTGCGCTTGACGTGCCAAAATTCTTTAGTGAGCGGAAAAAAGTGATTGCATAAGGTACATCGTTTTTCAATACCAATGGCAGTCAATTTCATTTTTCCTAGCTGAGAGTTTTTACGCAAAATGTTGTCAGTAATTGCAAAATGGCAGGTGTCTAGTGACATCGCGATATTGGCAATTGGTACTTCAAACTTTTTGGCAATTTCATTTATCGGCATATCTTCTTTGGATAACGCTTTAATTAAGATATGGTCGGTATCATCTAAATAGGTTGATTCCACGATAGATTCCTCCAATTTTGAGGGATCTATCCCTATGAGGGAAGATCCCTCACGGGTAGTGGTGGGTTGTATCAAGGTTTGGGGTTAAATGAAGTAACCTTGATATGGACAGCTCTCAGAAGCAGGGTAATCACTGTATTGCTTACCTTTTCTGAAACTGAATTTTAATGGGTATTTAACTGGTGCTAATTGCAGGTCAGTTCTCAAATGCGATGGGAGATCGTTTGGTCTAATTTCCTCGCCGTTCACGATAATGAAATCGGAAAAAGCTTGGAATTGGGTAAACTCGCGTTCAAGCAGTGCAGGGTTCACCTGTCTTAGCACATCCAACTCATTCTCTTTAATGAATAGATGGTTATCGTATTCAAAAGAGTCTAAGCCAAAGGCCAATTTTATCCCCAGAGTTCGGAGCTCATCGTCGTCGTATGAGTTCGTGACTGTCGTTGGCAAATTATGTTTCGCTAACCATGTATAAGCATCAACACCTCCGAAAACACCATAACCTTCATAAGCCGGTTCATATATTGGGTCTTCGTTGTTTGGTTGGAGCATGTACACTGGACGACACTTCTCAGTACACGTATTAAAGATTGACTGTTTTGTGTCAGCGGTTTTGAAAGAAAAAAAGCCCATAATGTGTTCCTCTGCATAAGGTGGTTAACCTATGAGGCACACAACTCCCCTACGGGACGTATGCCCCAAAGGGAGTAAAAGGAAGATTCCTTTAAGATTGGTTACTTCGTTAAGAAGTCAGCAATAATGCTCATGGCATCTTGCGTATTTTTGATGACTGCTGCGGCGCTAGTGTCTCCGTGGTCCGAAGCGTCATACCAAATATCAGCAACAGCGCCATCTTGAAGAGCTTCAACCTCAGTTTTAGGCACAGTGCCGAGAAATGATTTCAAGATGTATAACGCTGAACTGTGCAATGTATCTGCACGGTCAGAAATCATCTTTTCAACCAACTCTGCGCTGATGTCTTCAACGGCTTCACACTTATTGTCTTCAATGAATTCGAGCAACTTGGCTTTATCATCGAGCAATTCAGAATCAATAACTTCACTAAGGTACGCGCCAGCGGCCTCAAGATAGAAGTATTTCGATGCTGTTAAGTTGTCTAGAAACTCCAAAACGGATCGAGGGGCTTCAACATCTTGCGATGTAGGTGTTAGTTCATTCATGGTATACCTCTTGAAATGAGGGGACCGCCCTAATGGGTATCGGACCCACAGGGGGTTAAGCTATAAATAGCTTCGCAATTAAGTCAGCTAAACTGATTATCCCTAAAAGAAATCCAATCAAACCTAACCGAAAGGAAAGCTTTACATTGAGATCTGGGAACGTCCAAAACCATCTTGTAATGTCCCACCAGTCAGCTGTATTCACAGACAAACGAACGTCTTTATTAAAGGTCACACCAAGTTCATTTACACCATCGTAATCGATAGCAATATATTCCTTGTTCAGCCCTTTAATCTTGCCGCCATTCCCCATGCAATATCGGATTATCCATTGACCATTCTCTTTGTTGGTGATTCGAATTGCCGTTCGTCTTTTTAGCTTTAAGCTTCCAAAACCAACACGACTGTTTTCGAATCGAACAATTGAATGAGACAGGCCAGAGTCTTCATCAGGCAAACGCAGAACACGTTGAGCAATCATAAAGCTGTGACCATCGTGTATTCGACGACATGGACGTTGAATATCTAAAGTTTTGCGATTCATCAGTTTGCCTCCGTCAGTTCAATCGAACGCTGAATACAAAGAGACATAAACGCAGCCATGACTGGATGATTTAGATCTTCGAACCAACGTTGCCATGACTTCCAGCTAGAGTTTTCATCTAAGCTACATTCCGCAAGAGCAGAAGAATGCACGCAAGCATGGCTCAGTAATTGAGTGACTTTGCGTACCAGTGTTTCTTGATATCGAATACCCGTCACATCGAAAGGAAGTTTGCACGAAAGCTGTTCGGCTTCTTCGGTTTCAATCGGAAAGATATCGTCATTTTTTATCAAGAACGCTTGATGACTTGCTTCAAAACGAAGTGTGGATTCACGCCTTTTCCAATTGGAAACAAGACACTGCCACAAGGCTTTACAACCCAGAGAAATTGGGTGGTTGGGTTATCACGGCGAGTACGATTCAAACTACGCGCATCAGCTTCAATATCATCAATCGCAACGATTGGTAATCCGAAGGGTTTTGCTGCAGTTAAAAGCATATCTGAAGTGATCATATTCAGTTCCTCCAAGAACTATTAAGGTTTTGAAGGGACAACTTCCCACAGGGAAGAAAGTCCCTGCTAATGGGTAAGATGTAAGGGGTTGAGCTATATAGCTCTTTGCTTGACTAGACCTAGACTCGGGCTAGTCGTGCTGAATGCACGTTTGCCAAAAAAACGAATCGATAGTTCTTGAAACAGGTACATTTCAAACATCGACTCAGGGCTAAATGAGCAATATAACTTGCGAGTACCAAACCAACTTCTTTCCATGATGTCAGCACCAAAGCTGGATACAATCGATTCAAACTGCTTGAGTTTGTACTGATCTTCCCAGGTTGTAGGTTTGACGATCCAAAAAGACATGGAATGACAATAAGGCATAGCCTCATAACTCACTGCTTGCTTGAATGCCAATCGTAATGATTTAAGCCAGCCTTCAGGGGTTGCCCATCGACCATTAGGCTTTAAATCGCCACTTTCAACACTTCGGCACCATTCACATCCGTATTTTTGGAATAGTGAATACTCAGTGTCGACACCGCAATACATCCAATCTCGGGTGCGCTTTCCTGACTCTGTATCAACACAATTGGACGGACCAATTAAGAGTTGAAGCATGTACAAGTTATCCGTTGAGATGATCTTGAACCGTCTGAAAAGTTCGGCATCGATATCGTAATCGCTCATAGTTGAACAATTGATATTGAAATGTTTGAGTAGGAAATCTTTCTTTTGTTGACTTACTACATCTGCAGGACAGAACGTAGCAAATTTCTCATAGATGATTTCATATGACATAAGGGTTTCCTCCATAGGAATTGGGGATACAAGTTCAATGTCTTTGATTGACGTTGAGTTTGTTGGGGTTATGGGTAATTAAGGTAGTTCGATGTCAATGTCTGATTGCGAATCAACGCAACAAACAAGTATTTCACCGTCTTGCTTATATCCAATAGGGTCATTTAAGTAAGTAGGAGTGCCAGTAGCTTTGAGACGACAAGCGCCACAGTAACCATTTCGGCATTCAGAATTTACTTTGTATCCAGCTCTTTCTAGTGCGACAAGCGCCGTACAAGAATCAGTTGGAATGGGTGTGTTGTTAACTCGCATAATAAACCTCGAATAAATCTCCAGCAGGCATGCAAATACCAAGAGAACGACCGTTGTCCCATTGCATATGCAATGTTCCCATGTCGTCGATACGCTTGATTTGACCAAGTTCTCCTGCATCAATTGGGTCAATATCGTTCATGTGAATCATCTTGATGACGTCACCAGGTTTAAGCGATTGCTTGATTGTTTCAGTAGTCGGGACAAATAAAGTCTCAGCCAGAAACCAGCAATCTGTAGCGAAGTTATCGTGGTATTTAGAATCTAAAAGAAATGGCACATCTAATAATCCATTTGATGTAGTTCGGAAATGTTCACGGCCAGTAAGCTCAAGAGAGGCGTTAATCCAACGAACAGCGCATTGCGAGATTTGTAGGTCCAACGGGTTATCGTTACAGATATAGCGGGTCATAGAAGACGTATAGTTTGCTAAAGCTGCATCAATGATAGAGTTGCGCATGGTAATTCCTCCAAGGAATAAAGGAACAAACGCAACCTATGGTAATAGGGTACGAACTGTTCCCTATGGGTAGGTTTTTGTGACTTGGGTATTAAAGTCAATGGGGACATGTCATAAGACAAGAGGATATTGCAACAGCATCCTAACTGGATGAGGAATAATCACTTTAATAAAGTGATAAATTTCTCGGGTAAATCAATTACAGTTAACATGAATTTCATCGTACTTTTGGCAATTACTGGCGGTATTTTCCGTGTTTACGAAGTACTTGTGTTCTAGTGACCTAATGGCTGAGTAGTAACCTTAAGGTTGATTTTCGTTTTACTGTGCCATCCTTAATTGGCACAACGGCTTTCACTTGCAATAAGCTCCACCCTAACCGCTCTGACTCTTCAAGGACGATGCATTCATAGGCAGCCTCAACTTCACTCAGTGCATTGGCCATATCAGAGAACTTTAGCTCGGACAGCCCTTCAATGTTTTTACCATCAACCGTGTACCAAGACCCAGTGACCATAAGGTTCTCCTTCAGTGATTTTATTTATATCGTTATACAGCAACCGTGCATTGTCTTGAGCTTTTTGCGTTTAGACCAATCCTTGAGCGACCTAAAAGCAAAAAGCCTCCCCGAAGGAAGGCTAATGCGTATTTAAGCAACATCGTTAAATTCTCTATCGAGAAAACCAACCGGTGTCAGCTTGTTTTTGGCTAAGTATCCGATGAAATTCTGATATCCAGAATCACACCATTCATCAAGCCAATCTTGTGATTTTGCCAATTCCTTGATGGGACTCGGTGGAGATGCAATGGTCACTTTGCAGTGATTCATATTTTTCTCTACACGTTCCTTCAAAGAGATGGCAGCTCTGTCGCCTTCCGGCATGTCTTTTCCTTGTGTAAGGCGATCTTTGTCTTTAAAAATAACCAAATCGGTTACTTCGAAAGGAATATCGATCAGCTCCATCAAGGTAGAAGAGATACCTGACCAAACAGGAATACTCTCAGCATGCTGGCAAGCCAAACATGTTTCAGGACCTTCTCCAACACCTAACACAATTCGTGTATTACCCATTTCATCTTTGCAGATTAAAGGCATACCAAACTGTATTGATGCACCGCGAGGATCCTCTATTGGTGACATTTGCATCTTAGGGTTATCAAGCAACGGTGATTTATCTGAGCCATCGTCATTCAAAAAAATTCGATGAAAAGCAATCGCCTCACCTTTCAAATTTTGAATGTATAAAACAATGCCTGGTAAATACACTTCGTTGCTTTGTGAGTCCCACATTTTAAGTTGTGAGTGAAACCCAACGTTGCAAGGTATTTGAATGTCACCTAATCCGCGAGATATTAGATAGTTCATACCTATTTCAGATTCAGTGACAGCAAATGCCTCATGTTCAACCTTTTGCAAAATCCATAGGCGTTTGCTTATATCTGCAGGACTAAGAACAGCTTTCTCTTCTTTTTGAGCGGCTACGGCTTTCACTTCTCGTTGAGAAATGTTGTCTGTAGACTCCCCCAAAATATCTAAGATAATGTCCATCGCCTTCGATTTATTACAATTTTCAAGCCAAGCGACCATATCAATACCATCACCAATACGACCCTTACCATTGTAATAACCGCCACCAGACTCGTTCCAATCTTTGTACAAGCGAAAGACAGTTTTGCCTTTGCCAGTGAATGGATCTGGTACAGCTTTAGAAACACCATTTGAAGACTTTCGCATCGCCTCAGTTAGTTCACCGTAACATTTGAACACTGAGGACCAGCCACCATGACGCATCACTAACGCATGTACATCTTGGATTTTTGATCTTCTGTAATTGCTCATTTTGACCTCCTAAAAGGGACGCTCCGAAGAGCGTCACTGTTACGTTTAACTAATTTCAATCGATGACAACAAGTTCTGTTGAATCATGTCATCCAACACAGCGGGAAGGTCATCAGCATCACGTATCACTTGATAATTTGGAATGCCTCCGTACCTTGATTCGCAAATATTGATTGACGCAACATCAATCCCTTCGGCTTTACATTGCTCTACCTGACTTTCGACAGCATGTGTATCAGCTGGACACCCATCGGTAACAACAAGTAATTGCTTTCTGCTTGCCAAATCGAGCTTTGTAAACTCTTGACGAGCAGCTAAGACAGCCTTATTGGTTTCAGTACCATCACTAGAGTCAATACCGATTCGCGGATAGCATTGCATCAAAGGTTCATTGAATGACTTTCCAACATAAGCCATCGTATTGAAATACAAGACTGATACTGGTACATCCAACTCTTCAAGTGCAGCTGCAACCGATAAGGCGGCTTTCTGGGCAATGTCTAATCGACAGTAGCCAGTTCGATCTCCAAACTCATTTGTAACAGGCACAGCCATTGAGCCAGAAATATCAATCGCAATAACGAATGAAGATTTATGAGTCTCAACGATATCCTCTGTATAGAAGATTCGACTGTTACCAGCAGTTACACCCGCAAGTAAATCACAGTCAAAATCACTACCAGATTCATCGTACATGATGGGTACAGCCTCTTTAGCCCACATCTGCGATTCGATAATACGTTTAATCGCACGAGCACCAGAGTTGATACTGCTTTGGATTGGCATTGATAACATTCGCCCATTTAGCTCTGGCGTGACGTTATAGTTACAAATGTCCTCATAGGATGCCGGATTCACTGAAGCATGTTTATTGATCGCTTGATCGATAAGCTCATGAAGATCGGCCAATGCTTCACCCAAGCGCTGAAAATCTTCATCACTGAGTGGGTTACGGGTTGAAGAGCCTTGAGAAGCGCCCTGACCAGCTGAACCGGAGTCCTGACCATCTGAGTCATCA
>NZ_JBFRPJ010000010.1:1057-1625 GCF_041471945.1 Vibrio sp. 10N.261.51.A4 | reverse complement strand
GGCTTTGTTGCGTAATTAAATTTAAAGATAGAACTACCCCGTTTCGCGTATTTCTTAATCAATACGACAAGTTTCAGGCATACCTAACCCAGTAAGCTTGTTCAACGCTTTTATCATCGCGTAAGTTTCACCCACCTGTGCATTGTAATTTCTTAAGCTCAATCGTCCTCCTAGCAACTGTTTAACTCGATACATCGCTGTTTCTGACAATGAACGTTTGTGGTATCCATACCGCTCTTTCCAATACCTATTTGAGCCGTATAATTTCTGGCAACCCACGGCGAGATTTCGAGGGTGACCACGCTCCCAGAAGGCTGCCCCTTCTCTTGGGGGAATAAGCGCAATGGCTCCCTTCATCTTAATAGCAGCGTGACACGCTCTCGTGTCGTAAGCGCCATCACCAGACACCTCAAGGATACTTCGGCGTGTTTGTTTCAGTAAGTTCGGGAGTACTTCGCCATCTGTAACCGTCGATAAACTTAGCTCGGCGGCAATGATCTCATGAGTGTTGGTATCGACGGCAATATGAAGCTTTCGCCAGACTCTACGCTTGCCATCCGTACCGTGT
>NZ_JBFRPJ010000010.1:0-322 GCF_041471945.1 Vibrio sp. 10N.261.51.A4 | reverse complement strand
TTTTGACTTTCCATTCACCTTCGCCATAAACCTTAAGGCCAGTTGCATCAATGGCTAGGTGTTGTATCGCTCCTCTCGTTTTAGTCTTAAATGAGACCTCAACTTGCTTGGCCCTACGACTGATGCAGGTGTAATGCGGACAACTTAACGGCACATGGGCTAACCTAAATATCGAGTCGATAAATCCTTGCAGCGCTCTCAGTGGCATAGAAAAAACTCGTTTCACCATGAGTGCTGTCGTAATAGCTAAATCACTGAACCGACGTGGCCTCCCGCGCTTATTCTGTTTGCTTTGCGCCCACCCACTTATTGCTTCTTCATC
>NZ_JBFRPJ010000009.1:0-32473 GCF_041471945.1 Vibrio sp. 10N.261.51.A4 | reverse complement strand
TTTTCGAACTTGACACCCGTTTTCCCCGTCCCCACATCCCCGAATAAGACACTTCGTGGGGCTCTGTTGTTAATCGCGGCTTTGATACCGCTCACGGCATCCAATTGTTCATCCGTCAGTTGAAACGGGACGACATCATTGAAATAGGTATCGTCTTTGTCGAGCTGAAATGGGTGAGTTAAATTTGGTTCGCCTTCCACTTCTGAGAACAACAAAGTAGCTGCTATTCTTTGTAGTATAGCGTTGCATTGTTCACTTTCTTCCAATGAATTTGGGAAATGCACAAATCTCAAAACCTCTTCTAAACACAGCGAGTGCGCTTCTAACAACCGTCTAATTTTCCCGTTGCTTAGATTTAATTTCGCTAATTCTTCTCGTATCTTTCTTGCCGTCAATGGGATCAGTTCATCAATATGCTGCTCCAAAAACTCAGCATACTTCAACCCTTTGAGTTGCTTACTTTTGACTTTATAGACCGGAGTGATTTTACCAATGAATTTTTCATTCAATGGCTGCGGGTGGTTGATAAACAGCGCGGTTCCGACTTGTTTCACTTTGCACAAGTAATAACCTCGATCATTAAGTCGACTTGCCAATTGTTGGCCGTATTCACTGTCTAATTTGGCAAAATGAGAAAAACGTTGAGCGACGTTTCGGGAGTCAACAATGCTGCCATTAATGACAGTCGTTCGATTGTATGATTCAGAAATAGAAGTCACTGTCCCTTGAATAACCATACAGTCACTGTCCGTAAGATAGGAAAAGTCAGACACCACTTGTCTCGTGTCCACAAACGATTCAGGTAACCGCAACAACACTTGCCAAACAGGAACTTTAAATGTGTCTTTGATGTACTTTATATCCAGCATTCTCGCGTTTCATTCTGATTCAATAATGCAGTAGTTATACACGTCTGAGCACTATCATTTAGTTACGATGGCTCTCAGTAATATGAAGTTGATTTAGAACGTCTTTACGAACGCTTACTGCTTTAGAGTCAGCTCATAAACCTTCTCGACCGGTTCTTCGATGTACCTACGTGTAACAGTTAACTCAACACCGCTGGTGGTTTTGGTTATTCTAAAGTTTTGGTTTGGAGACTGAGCCAAAACAGAGCCGTCATCATTAACAATCACGTCAACGGGTAATCGTTTCCCAAACGCCTCAATGTAGTCAGCTCCGACGTTGAATTCTGCAGCGCCGTCTGACGATACAGAGCTCCACTGGCCAACATAGGCATGAGAATCATCGAAGAAAACAGAAGAGAACTTTAGAACCAGAACACCAGACAGTACGAGTACGCCACATAGGGTCAGTGTCTTTCGATTTATACGTATCGACATAATGAATTCCTATAAACATGAGAACCCCATATTACTTGTGGTAGAAGTCGATTTTGCTAAATAGCGAGGGGAATTTGAGCTGCTATTTGATATTTGGGGAGTCGAAGTTAGCTCTAATCCTGATACCAATACTCCGAGCAGTTCAATGATGGTCGTTTCAGAATGTAATCCCAAGTTTTCATTGTTCTGATTAGATAATTGGTCTTGATGTTGACTGTCTTTGAGTTATAGCAACCGACGGCTTCCCAAACATGACCCTTAGCGTAGGTAAGGCATCCTTTGAATATATCTGCACTGATACGGATATTGAGAACAGGGTCAGTGGCAACATCTACCCAAGACTTATTAGGGTAGTTTCGTAAGATGTATTTGGAATGGATTGTATTCACCTGAGCGGGACCCAAGTCATAGGAATCGTTAGTATTTTTTACTTTACTGCCGATTTTGCCCCCCTCGCCAACCACAAGTAAGTTAAGAAAGTCTCTCGGGACATACTTCTCTCCTGCGACTTCAGCAACAATGCTGCATCTACTCGCGTTTGATAAAGCAACAGTATCTAATTTTGTGTCATGGATATCTGGCAAGAAAAACACGGTGATTCTCCTTTTCGTGGCCAATGATTGAAAGTCAGTATTGACTAAGTATGTTCCTGTGGTGATACACCTTTTCTCTTCATCTTTAATCTTCATTCGTTGAGCGGAAGTTTTTGATGAGGGAAGTACCCGACAACGTTCTGTCCCTCACTAGTCATTTGAAACAACTAGCTTCAAGCTAGGCTTAGTTAAACCAGGTTTTGCTTTAGGAACTACCCCCCCCGATTATGTCTCCGTGACGATTTTTGATTACATGACCAGTGAATGCGAACTGGTCTAAAGCATCTCTCAGTTGAGGATCGTCCGTTCCGATAGTCGCGAGGTACAATTCAGGCTCGTAACCGTTGGCTTTCAATAGCTTTAATGCTTTTTCCTTATTACTTTTTTCCTTAGCGTTTCGCAAATAAGCAATCGTCTTTTGGAGTACCAATGTCGCTATCACAACTGAAATGATTAAAAGAAGGTTTGTCATTATTATCTCCTTGTTACGCTGCTACTGGTTTAAGTTCTACGATTTCGTAGTCAGGAAATCACACCTTCCTGCAACTGTTTCATAGCAAGCGACTGAATTCGCAGGGAGCTTTAGCGTCGTTTCACTGTTTGAATTATCAGCGAGTGCAACCGAAGCGACCGTCATCAAACTCAACAATACAACCATCTTTTTCATTAACTACCCCGGCAACTCTAAGAGGATTTAGACTCTGACTGTCAGTTATACACGTCTAATCACTTGGGTTTACGAATTAGCGAAGCCATTTAAGCTTCTTATTTGACAATGGCACTCGATCCCAATCACATGATGAGGGATCGTCTTCAAATGAGGTAAACAGATAAAATCGTCCCACTAATTACATTTCTACGTCAGTGTCTATGCCATATTTCTCGTACTGGTTGTCTTGATGAATGGAACTGGAAACGTTATGGAAATGAATACAAAGTGTGTCCCTGTCAGAACCACTGCGTGCTTAATTGTCGCCTTCGCGTGTTTGGCCGTGTATATGCTCACACCCAGCCGCACCGATTACTTAGATGCACGAGTAAACTTGTTATTTTCTCAATGCAGCTCAAGTCTTTTGGAAGATGAGTTCAAAATGGAACCATGTGAAGAGCTCTATCGAACCTACGCCAACATCTCGCGCAGTACCGCTTATCACTACATATCGGATAACGTGATGTTTAAACTTCATGGCGAGATTTCGAAGCTGGGCTACTCGTTGGACATCAACCAGGTCACCGATGGATTTATGCAAAAACTTCCGTCAGGCAAATACCACACGACACGACGCAATAACATCATCGACGCATTGATTAGCTCTCCAACAGAGTCCGTCGATTTTGATTATGAGGGAGGCATCGACGCCTCGCTTTAGTAATTTGGGAAACCCAAAAATCCAATCGTTTGATTGTTGCGATTGAACCCACTCCGTTGTTAACTTTTTGGGTTTCCCTACCACCTCCCCCACTCAATTCTCTAAATTCACTCTCAAAAGTTGTATCAACTATGTCCTAGTATCCGATGGGCATTACCATGTTAAAGTTTAATTTATACCACCCAGTGATTAACCTCATCCTCTCCCACGATGGCGTTATTGACGAACTCGACCTAGAAACTAACGTTGTCAGTGATACAGCGACACGGGTTCTCATCGATACCTGCTTCCAATTGCACGAAGATAAACAATCAATCGATTTAAACACGATTAAAGCGCGTGTATACGCTGAGTATGGGCAAGAGGGAGTCGACGCGATTACTACAGTTGCCATGGAGTCACTAGCGCAACCAGCAAACATAAATGCTCTTTCTGACTATGTTTCGCAAATCAACGACACTAACAACAAACGAACACTTCAGGTGGAGCTTCAAAAGCTATTAACACAATGTTCGTCAAACAAGACGACCGATGAAATCATAGGTTCGATGCATTCTGTTGTTGAGTCTTATGACGAAGTGGAAAAGGACAATGAGCAAGGCCCAATTTCATTGAAAGATGCCTTTGCTGCAACGCTGGACAACATGGAGCGCAGAAGCAAAGGGGAATTTAATGCATTTAAGTCGGGCTTTGCATGCTTTGAAGCACTTGGTGGATTCCGACCTGCAGATTTCATCATCCTTGCAGGCCGTCCATCTCATGGCAAAACCACCTTACTCCTGAACGTTATCAAAAACTCAAGTTATCAAAACGATGCACCATTCTTATTTTTCTCCCTTGAAATGAGCTCAGAATCGATTGGAGAGAATTTGCTATCTAACTTGGCAAGCGTACCACTGAGTAATATTCGAAACGCCAGCATGAGTGATACTCAATGGGCTGATTGTTCATCTGCGCTAGGTAGATCCGGTGATTACAATATTGAGATGGATGACGGCTCAATGACCGTCGAGGAGTTGTGTCGTCGCGCACGTCGCTTTTATCGGCAGCATAATGGAAAGATTTCTGGTATTGGTGTGGACTACATTCAGTTACTAACCAGTGAAAAATACAAAACTGATAATAGAAATTTAGAAGTCTCAGAAATATCACGACAGCTCAAAGCGTTGGGGAAAGAGTTACAAGTACCTGTTGTAGCACTATCCCAATTGTCTCGCGATATCGAGAAGCGTGCTGATAAACGCCCAGTGAATTCCGACTTACGAGAGTCAGGTTCGCTAGAGCAAGATGCGGATATCATCTGCTTTATTTATCGACCGGAAATGTATGATCCTCAAAATGAACCTGGTGTCGCTCATTTGATTATTAGCAAAGCTCGTAAATCAGCTATAGGCTCTGCAAAAACAACCTTCATTGGAAAATACGCTCAAATTAAAGATTCCTTCAATTACACGCAAAGCGCACCACCAGCTGCGTCACCTATTGCTGATCAATACCAAAGGACCGACAACAAAAAGCAGAATACCGAAACTAACGATACTCTGCCAAACAACAGTCCCAATGGGAGTGGAATTGAGTTCATCAACTAAGCAAGCGCACGTTCCCATGACTTAGAAAGTGACTTATGTGCGCCTAGCTTTTGTAAGGCGCTTGTCTTAACTTGGGTATATCGAGACGAGGAGAAACCGAGAGATTCAACCAAGTCGTTTCGATTCAATGTACCGGCTACTAATCCCATCTCATTCATGATCACAATTTTCTCGTTCGCATTGAGGGTCTTTAACTGGGCAATCAAGTGCTGTCTCAACTTAAGATGCGTCAAATCCGACACCACATTGTCGCTACATCCACTAGTTACCCCATATCGATTGTCGTTCGAACCTTGCTCAAAGTCATACAATGGTTTGGGTAAGTACGATGATGCACTGGAATCTGGGGTCAGCTTGTTGTTGGTTTTCTCGGAATTAATTTCAATTGCTTTTGAATAAGCGCCTGAAATGTCCCGGTCTGATACTTTCACCATCAGTGTATGGTGGAGCTCTTTTCTTGATACAACGGTCTTAACGCGAGCGCTCGCGTAAGTATCAAAGCTCGCTATACCCGTATGCTTATAGCAGCGTGCAGCACGAATCGTTTCCAAGGCAGCCTCTTGTACACGATCTGAAAGATAGTCGATATCATAGTTATGGCGGCGTAGTAACTTGCGGAAACTGTTTAATGACTTCAGCGTTACGTTCTGGATAGCAGTATTCAGATCTTTGAGCTGAGTCGGCTCAGGGCAACCTCGTTCCACCATTTCGTAAACCACGAACGCTGTCACTTGTAATTCGTTAAGAACAAAGTCGTCAGTTGCCTGTGACTGAAGTAGCTCTGCTGGAGTGTGTCTGTTAGAGACAACGTGGCCAACATAATTGGCGCAAGTTGCATCATTGGCAATTTCTGAAAGCTTCTGCCTCCAATTCGGTGTTGTTTGAGTAATTTCTTTGAACACCTTCCTTGTTGTAGTGGCCAATGTTTCAAGCACTTCTGATTGCGATTCTTTTACAGAATTAAAGCTTTCTGTAATGAGGGAATTCATTCTACTGATCGGGTCCATAGTAACGCTCCATACATTTTTTCATAACTGGGGTGGGTAAACTCATTATGGTTTTCCCCGATCATCGCGTCAATTTTCTCCCCCCGTTTCAATCTATCTCGAAAAAAAGTTCTCTTAATTGAAAACATAACGTTGTTCATCGAGCACTATGTTACGACCACTCAAATCGAGGAATCTAATGATGGCACCTTTGTTCAAGAAGACAGCGACGACTTTATTCACAATTTTGGCAATTGGTTCTGCAGCTACCGCATCAGCTTCTGAAGTTGAAATGTCACAACAACAATTCAACTCGATGCTTATGAAAGCGTTCCAATCAAACCCTGAACTCTTAATCGCAGGAGTGGAATCCGTGAGGACATACCAAACAATGAAGCATAAACAAATGTTTTCAAAATCTTTGTATTATGATGAAGATACGCCGGTTCTTAATGAAGCTGGAGAGATCACTGTGGTGGAGTTTTTTGACTACGCATGTGGAGTATGTAAAAGGGGTGCAACGGAGTTGGCTCCCCTTTTAGGTAAAGACAAACGCATCCGATTCGTGTATAAAGATGTGTCCATTTTAGGTGCTAATTCCACTGAATTAGCAAAGATAGCCATTGCTGTAAATCAGATCTCTCCCAATGCATATCCAGCATTCCACAAAGAGCTTCTTTCAATGCAGCAGTCCGTCCCGCAGAAGGCATATGAGCTTGCTGAACTGATGGGATTAGACAGCTCGATCATCAAAAAGGCAGCGAATTCGTCACAAATTAGTGCTATTTTAAATAAAAATAATAAACTTTTTAGAGATCTGAAACTTACTGGAACTCCGACTTTTTATATTGGTGAAAAAAAGTTCGGGGGGTTAATCAGTCGTCAACAGATGCTTGAAGAAGTGAACCTTCAATATAGCCAACTAGTAAATCAGACTAATAGGCAGGCAGTTAGTAAGTAGGAAGCATCGTGCATTGGTGTGGAGGTATTTACTCGTATGGCCCTGCAAAGTCACTCCAAGGAGGGAGTGGAGCAGACTAACTATAAGTAGTAAGGCATAACTACGAAATCACCACACATACTCCCCCGTTCTTCGGGGGTTTTTTTTTACTTATAGTGCCACAAGCTAGTCACTATATTGCTATAGCCTGTCGTCATTGTGCCACAAGCCAACCACCAGCGGCTCCACCAAGTTCAAAGTTAAGCCAGCCGGTTTGCATATAAACTATACAAAACCACACACCATTATTATAATTACTTCAGTTCTCAAAATCTTCTAAGTTCTCTGCCACTATCCGGTAGTTCCCTTATTAGTCGGGTGATATGTCCCGTTGATCATACCAGTCCTCGACTGAATTTATTGAAAATGTATTTTTCACTGATCCCTCATCGCGTGTAGCAACCGTCACACAGCACACCTAAGCAGATTGCCTCAGTCTTCTTTGGCGTGCTGTGTGGTGACAGTTACGTGTGGTGAAAAGTCGGATAACCTGGGGATAGGCTTCGACTTAACAATAATAAAAGTTGCCCTGCATTGGAGCGGGGCCTTTTTTTTTTCTAAAAAGACACTTTACCCTTGGCATTTTCAGTTTCCTAACTTGAACAACTCTTTTATTTTCATTTTCCTTCATTGAAATGGTCGTTGATGTATACATAAGAAATCACCACGAGATCAAAACAAAGGTTATCTACCATGAGAAAAGTCACGTTGTACTTACTTCCGCGAGGGACACCGGCCCCGACTTCTATAAGTTCATCGATTCAACGTACAAAAAGGAATTGGAACTCCCTTCTGAACTGATTCAAAAAGGGGTGATTCTAGCGTTCGGTGATGGCGAAGATTCGTACCATGTGTATATCCAAGAAATTCACTATCAAGTGAATGAAGCAATAACTAAGGTGCTGTGTAGCTACTGCAACAATGATTTTCATGAAATGGGTATACTTCGGTAAAAAAGAATTCTTCGATGCCTTTCTAACGCGGCTGGTGGCTGATAAATGGGTGATTTCAGCTGACGAACCAGAGTAGTGCAGATGGCTTCTCTTGAACGAAAAAAAGAACCCGATCAATAAGGGTTCTTTTTTAATGCCAATAGATGTCAATTTGGAACTGCGTTTGGATTCAAGAGAAAAGCAATACATGAAGATCTGTGGCCATGTGTTCTAACTTCTAATATTATCTACACTCTATATTAATAACTATTAATATCTATTATTAGTATTGGAACTATGGGATCTATAATAACTATGGAGTATCTTAAGTAATTGTTTATAAAGAACTTTTATCGGTTTCAGTTACACATTACCCGTATGTTTGATCTCATTTTCCGAACATATGATCATCTTACCCGAACTTATGATCTTTCTATCCGATTCTTTGATCTGTATATCCTTGTTTATTGATCATTTAGCTCTCTTCAAACACACACTTTATCCGTGTTTTCACCATGTTGACACTGAATAGATTTTTAGCACAGTTTTGAGCTGTGCATAAGTTAATTAAGCCTCTGTTTTTATTAGTAATTATCATCAACAGATAGGCTGTTAATTTCGTTAAGGAAGCTTTCAATTGATTGAGCCATTTCCACACGTTGTTCTTCTTCTTTTTCACGACGCTTGATAGCTACGTTTATCTTGCTTGCTCTGTCTTGTTCGCCTATTGACGTATAACAGTGTGAAAGGTTCTTTAGCTCATCAGTAGTGAGCTCACTTCCCCCGACACGCTTCATTTCTAATGAAGAGATTATCCGCTTTATATCTTCAATGTTGAGCTTTTGAACTGGGCCTTTCTTCTCAACCCAACGGTACAAGAATTTGATCTTTGATATCTTACGACCTTCACGGTAGACCTCATAGCCATGGGTTCTGCCATCTTCAGAGTCGTAGAACATGATCTCTTGATTTGTTTCTGAGTCTTCTTCTATACCTTTAATGCTGGCTTTGATGCAACGATCAATAAATACGCTGTTATTGGAAAAAGAACGTTTTCCTGATTTGATCTTCCCTGCAGGGTCATGGAGTCCAAATAAGCCCTTTAAGTCTTCAATATCAAAGGTTTGTAGGTAAGTCCCACCGCCTTTGAAACGACTAAGTATTTCATAGAGACGTTTGGCATACTCTTTTTTAAGGCTAAGAAAGCTCTGTGTAGTAATAAGAGCGTAGCTATTATTATACTCGATGTAGGCATCTTTGAGCTCTTCATTCGGCTTCATTGTCAGGCGTCTATCTTTGTATGTCACTCGTTTGAAAATTGAGATGAAGTCGAACTCTTGGATATCCTTGGTATCATCTTCAACTAACACACCAATATTTTTCTTAGTCAGTCTATCTGCAACAGGTCGGAGTGTCTTTGCTAGTTCCTTTGGATCAATGTTTAGCCATCGCGAAAGCTGAGTTGATGTGAATTGATAGGTTGGCGTGTTATTATTCTCCCAATCTTCAGGCTTCATGTGCGCTATCATTAAGGCAAACAGGTCTGCCTCACGCTGTGTGAGGTCTTGCTGGGAGAATACAAGCTTATGCGCTTTTTTAAACTGTTTTGGAAGTGTATGCTTCTTCGAGGTATTGACCATATCCATGCCTAATCTCAACTGTATTTTCTACTATCTGGAAGTATAACACTTTATCCGTGTTAGCATCACAGCTTTTCCGTTATTAACTCTAGAAATCCGTGTATTTCTACAAAAACTCTCCGCATGCATTGAAAGTTCGCTGGTGGCATCTTCGTCATCGGTTATAACGCTTTCAACTTCTTGATTATTAATCGCACATTCATACCTTTAAACACGTCCAATAACGATAGTATCAATGTCTAAACCAAACTATTTATCTCGTATGTGATCAGTTTATCCGTGTAACACTACAGATATTCCGTGTACGTTTACACTGTAAGATATCACTTCATTGAATTCGCTATGATATTGTTTTATATAGTTTTATATGTAGGGTAGTTGCGATAACTATAGGTTTTATACTCACGCTCATATATTCTATTTGGTTGAAATGCATCCAATCATAGTGAATTCTTGATCTATTTATCCGTGTTTTGTGCCAAGACACACCTAAGCCCTGTTCATTTAGATCAGTTTGTCCGTGTCACATGACAGGCGTGGGGGCAAATACCGGTCTTTAATGATCAGTTTATCCGTGTAGTATTACTCTCAATCCGTGTTTATACAGCTGACATGACAATTCTACTGCTTTCAATGATCAGTTTATCCGCGTATTAATACATTTAATCCGTGTTTTTTAACGACGAACCTAACCAAGAGGTTTGATGATCAGTTTATCCGTGTAAATGTACATATTATCCGTGTTTCGCTCACTTGGTGAGTGTCTAGTTTGTGGTAAAACCGTTCTTCTCCCAGTTCTCCGTAACAGTCATCAATACATTACATATTTTCCGTTTAAGCTAACAAACAGGAAGTACTGTTGTTTTGATGGTTTTGTGCTCGGTAAATGTACACTCTTCACGCTATTTGGTCTTATCCTGCTTATGTTTCCTATTCATAACCCCCTTGTTGATCATTTTATCCGTGTATACACATGCTTTTTCGATTAATCACACAATATATCCGTGTTTTTAGTGGTTATTAGATATGGTCACACATATTTTCCGTGCTTCCATCACATATAACCCGTAACTTATTACAGGTTTTCCGTGTTGTTTTGTTTTTCACACACAAAATCCGCGTTTCACACGGGTTTTATGTGATATTGATCCTATCCAATGTACTTTCTTAACCAGTATCCATAGCTGAACCACAGGTTGGACTTATCTCAATGCAACCCAACTCGCCAATGCGACACATCCAAGTGTTGTGACAGCCTCAAAGAAGCCGTTACTGGCTGGCGTCAGTGGCACTCGATATCGAGTGCTTATCGGCCAAAAGAAATTGACTCCCGATTTCGTACAGGCATCTCCTACCAGGTGAGCTATATAGCCAAAAGTCAGCGAGTATGCCCAAGGAAACTCATACGTCGCACACAAGAACCACAGCCCAAACGCAGCAAGTAAACTGTGTAACGCTCCTCGATGCCCAAGAATGCCTTCAATCGGTATACTCAAGAACGGTACAATGCGCCCTACCCTGCTATGTCTCGTGTCAATGTCAGGCAGTAATGCTCCTAACATTGCGAAACCCATACCTGCAAATGACATCCAATAGAATGTGTCTTGCATGGTATTCATGCAGATGTAATAGGCGCTTGCTGTTGTGATTTGATGATTGATTGCCTTCACGCAGCACCACCCTACTCACCCGTGTTGCCGTTCGTTGCTTTATCCACGCGACGCTCTAAGTCTTTAAAGGCAATGTCGCTTGAGGCTCGCACATCACGGAATAAATCATCACTACCGTCGTTGTTCGAATCGTATGGCATGAATGACAGCAAATAGACGCGGTACTGAGTACCTTCTCGAATAACTTCAGTATCCGATACGTCGTAATCAGACAGTTGTGCATTGGCCACCAGCTTATCGATCGTTTTTTCAGTCAACGATACGACTTTGCTTTCCGTTGTTGCTGAATTGGTTGTTTCTGATGTGTACGCACGTTCACTGCCCGATACGATTTGGCGATATTTCTTGGCCAATTCGAACTCAGCGTTAATCTTCGCTTTGGTTACCGCCATGTCTAAGTCAGAACTCATTCCTGTTCCGGCTGCAAAAAAGCCTTCACCGTTAGACTTCGGTGGTTTCATGTACCAAGATGGAATGTTACTCAGTGTCTCATCCACACGGTCAACCGTTGCGTCATGCTTCGCCTTTTCTACTTCCAATTTGGTCATGTCGTTAGATGCACAACCGACTGCCATGATTGAAATCATGAACGCAGCTAATGTTTTCTTTTGAGTCATTTTCATTGGTCTAGTCTCTTTTTAATGAATTAACGCTTTTGTTATACATACGCGAACTCATAGTTGAGAAAATAAATTGAAGTAGCGTTATAGCGACTGGGACCGTTGCGATGATTGCCCCAACACTCATCAAACCTGCCATTTCTTCCAGATAGATATTGACGCTGCTTAGAACGGTTGTGGTGTGTGAAGCTGCGTAGATTAAGCCGACATAAGTAAACACCCCAATCCACAGTGAGCCAGCCATTGCGATTTTGATGTCAGTGAGAGATGGAAGCATGTGCAGTGTTACTGAAGATAAAACCCAGATGAGAAACCACTGTTGCCACCCTGCTTTATTCATGAACAACGTTAGGTCAATTGTGTTGTTATTAAAAAGATACGGTGTCACTTGTGGTGAGAGGAAATACAGTGCGACGATGCCTGTGAAAATTGGGCCAATACTGACTATTACTTTTCGAATTGAACCGGAGATGGTCATTGGGTATTCGTAATTTACGTAGCCGAGCACGGGATTATCTTGAGTCGGCATTTGAAACAGTTTCACTTCGGTTACCTTAAACCCAACCAATTTGCACATCAGGTAATGTCCGAGTTCATGTAAAGGTACACCAACTATTCCCGTGATAAACACGAGTACTCTGCTCTTTTGGAAGCGCTCCATCAGATACTTAAGTACCCAAATGGCGGCAGCAATAGTTAGGAAGTGGATCATAGAGTTACCAATAAACGTAAAGACGGTAATAAGGTAACGTTTCCCTCAAACGATGTTTTCAATTAAAGAGCCAATTTTCGGGCGTTAATTGGCAATATTTATTGTTGACCGTGCCGTGCGTCTATCTTTCGGACCTTTATTTGATACAACTCACACCAATGGAGAACTTGTTGAAGTCTTTCTGGTTTCGTAGATTCATCGATCAAAAGCGCAGCCGCATTAGAAAGCTGTAGCTGTTCAAAATTCAATAGCCGCCCAGCTACACGGCCATCATTGTCATAATCCGCGTTCAGCATCTTGGCTTGATATTGGCACTTTGGAAAGGTCGTATAAGGGGAGTCTGACAGTATCGCGACTTCTCCGGATACATTGCCCAGCAGCAGGCTGACTTTTTCCGTCACGGATAATTCACACTTCTGGCCACGCAGGTCGATAACAGAAAGTACAAACGGCGACTCGGGGATAAGCGTTCTTGCCCAAACACCATTGAGCTTCACATTTGAGGGCAGAGGATGTCTCGCAAAGATATTGAGAAACAACTCATCAGGAACAGCCTTTGGTCCTAAGTTCAACCGGGTGATTATAAATTTCTTCGGTATCTTACCGAGCTCCACCAGCGTGCTCGTGAGCATTGATTCCATTTCGGCTTCTTTCAACCACACCCCGCCTTGCTTTATCGGCAAGTTAAAGCAATCACCATAAAGTCCTTCACCATTTGCGAGCCCTTTCGATTTCAATATCAACGGCACACCTGCGCCACTGCCAGTATTTGTTCTGTGTTTGGCGTATGGAATTACATAGTTCATACCTAGCATATTCGATGTCCATTTTTGATTCTGTCATCATTGGTTATACACCGATTTTGGACTGGTTTAGACAGTTAGGATTTCTTTCAAAGACATTGATATATAAGGGCTCAAGGAGAATTCGCTAATTTTCAAAGTGGGGGGAGATTACTACTAAAAAATGGATTTCGTGATGTATATTCATAACATCACAAACAAGTTTAAGAAGGCATATTATGATTACTGAAATGATTAGCTCGCTAAGAGATTCGGTTACTCCATTCAAATTTGATGGTAGTACTTGTGATGTGCTTAAGGCATACAACAAAGATGGGTCCCCGAGCTGGCTCGATGAAAAAGGTGAGCTCATCGAGGGGATTTACATTGGTATGGAGAACGAGGTTTACCATGCCCTACCCGCGTATTCATCATCTCAGTTGAAACTGCTTGTAAAGAAATCCCCTGCCCACTTTTACAGAAAATACATAAGCGATATTGACCGTGGTAGAACCGTGTCGAAGTCGCTGCAACGCACCTTTGATGCAGGCACTTATGGTCATGAGTTGGTCCTAGAGCCTCATGGGTTCTATGACCGCTATTACCGCGATATTGTGCCAGCTGATTACCCAAATGCCCTTAGAACGGTCGCAGAAATGCAAGCGCTTGTTGAGAAGCTTAACATCCCTAATGTGCCAAAAAGCGCCAATAAAGAGCGTTTGATGAAAGAGTTATTGGCAGTAGAACCGACCCTGCAATTTTGGGATACGGTTTTAGAAGAGCACAACAATAAGGCTATCCATAAAGGTAAAAAAGCGATTGATGCCATTGTCTGGGACGATGCACACCGCGTACACGAAACATGTCGAGATAATGTTGATGCAGATGCATTGATTCAAGATGGGTTACCAGAGATCTCCTTTATCGCTCGCTGCCCAGAAACTGGCTTGTGGCTCAAGTGTCGCTTTGACTGGCTACGCTTCGACTGTATTGCCGTTGATGTAAAAACAACTGCGAGTACGGACCCTGATGCGTTTGCCAAGCAAGCGGGTAACTTGGGATATCACATTCAAGAAGCGTTCTATACCTACGTAGCAAGCTTGCTTGAGGTGAACTTGGGTGCCTTCTTGTTTGCATGCATTGAGTATGTCGATGCTGATTTATGTGAAGTCTATGACTTACAAAGAAAGGAAGAATCGATGATTAAGTTCAAAGATGGGTTACATACATTGGCGACTTGCCTTTCTACAGGCGTATGGACAAAACGCGTGAATCTATCAGGAATCACTTCTATCACTATTCCGAAGTACTGCCGTTAATTGGAGGGCGCTATCATGACTAATCAATCACTAGTATTACAAGCAGTCGAGGCTGCACGTCCTCATTTTTCGACTATCGTTGCTGAGAACCAATCGGGTCTTGATACAGACTTAGAGCTGGAATATGTGGCATACATTCTGGAAAGCTTTGGTGAGTCGATTACCTCTAATATGGATGCGAACTCAGTGTATTGGAGCATACTGAACCAAGCGACCATTGGTTTGTCTGTTGAGGAAGGCTTGAATCACGGCACCTTTTTGTATCGTCACGATTATGTATCGAATTTCTTCGTGTTGGAATTTATGCCGACATACCACGGACTGATTCACTTAGCGTTCGAGTCAGGTGAAATGGCGCAAGTTACAGCGGATCAAGTTTTTAGCAATGACCAATTTGTCTATCATGGCTCTCGTTCACTGCCTGAGCATACTTCTCAAGGTGCCTATGCAAGTGGGGACTTACTATGTGCTTATGCTGTTGGGGAGACACTGGGAGGGCATGTTTATTGTGAAGCACTATCCCGTGAAGAGTTGGATGAGATCGAGCTTATGGCGGCTATGAGTTTCAGTTCTAACCAGTCGGTTTGGAATACTGCATTTGTTGGTCAGATGCGTAAGAAATCTGCAATTCGTAGAATGATGCGCTTGTTGTTCAATCAACTCGGTTTCGATAAGCCTCATTACCGCAGTCGTATTAAAACGCTCATGAGCGTAGAAGATAATATGTGGACGAACATGAAATCCACCATGGACCACGAGATCGCTCGTGGAAAGAAAGAGAAGCAATTATTAAGTTCAAACCAAAACAACGTTCCTGTTAACACCTTTGGACAGCCAATCAAGAACACCAATACTGTGTGTACTTCGAAGGTAGTTACACACACAGGTGAGTCTGCTGCTGATTTGATTAAGCGTGCAGGTTCCACTGATGGACCAAAAATGGAATTTATTCCTCCGGTTCAAGATGCAACAGAACAACCGTCAACTGATAACCCATCGCCAACCACTCTTGGTTCTGATGGCTTTATGGGCGGGTGGGGGTACTAATGACGAACACTGAAACTTACAACGAACCTGAGCGACTGCCTACTGCGAATATCATCACGCAAGGGAAGAAGAATGTATTCCTCACTCATTCTGTAGTGAGTGGTCGCTCCAAAAAACTGATCTACAAAACTAAGCGCAGCGATACCGGCTCTGTCAAAGAAGTTGAGTGTACTCAAGAGCAGGCCGATGTGTATATCCACCAGCAAGTCGTGAAGAGTTTGCGAACACATCCTGATGACATTAACTTGCCACATATGTCTATGTTAGGTCTTCCCAAGGAATATAAGGCAGTGCGTGAAAGAGATGTTCTGGTCCGTTTTCGAGTTCCCGAGGCGTCAATGTCTTGGATAGATAACGACATCCTCTCCGTTGACTCGACGACATGTTTCCATTCAGATTGCAGTTTTTTTCCTACTTCTGGCACAAGTAATTTTACCCTTGCTGTTCTGACAATTTACCCTGTGGATTCTGGATATTTTGCAACGTTGAAAACTGAACAAGGGTATACCGGTCTTCCTATGAGCCATTGGATGTCGTTAGTACCGATATGGCGAAAAACGGTGGTGAAGACAGAAATTGCGATTCTGATTGACAGTGAAGCTCAATCTGATTTACCTGGTCTTGCAAAGATGGCGAATAAACGCGGGTATACTTTCCTCGGAGCGATATCTGGTTTCTTCAATAAAGTAGAAGGCAGTTCTGAAGCTCTCCTTAGTCAGCTATCTGCCTGTAAGCTGTTTGCTGATGCTCGTGTCCCGGCTGAACCTACTATGGACGATGAATTTGGGTTTGCCTTTTCCATGGCCACCAATTCTGTGTATCGATTCGATGCAAGACGCTCAATTCTACTGACCATCATTGATTTCGATTCAAGCACCAATACATGGGTACTTGGCTTTACTGATACCGGTGAGCGATTAACACAGATCCCTTATTCTTATGACGACTTCTTTACGATGGGTTACCAAATTGCTGTTGTGGCGAGTTTTCGTGAGCAAGAATTAGTGAAAGTCTTTAGCTATCAATTCCACTCTAGTTGTCTCGATGAAGAGTCCTCTTCAAGCCAGCTAGAGACGAAAATTTAATATTCGGTGCTGCACCTCAAAGCCAATCTCCCCCCGTTTTCTATTCTCGGCCCCTGTTTATGCTTACCTAACGCCAATATGGGGGGAGGGGGTGTTTTGTTGATTTAGTATCTACTCATCAAAGACAAGAAGGTGATAGATACATGAATACAACTAAAGTGCCGAGCACTCACTCTGATCACGACACACAACCTGTACCCAGTCAGTTAATTGAATCGATGGAACGCTTTGAATTTGATTCGATGACAGAAGCACAGGTAGAAACCGCTTTTGAATACCTAATGGAGCAAGTGTCGTAGAGTATATTTCCGGCATTTTACCCGTGTTCCAATCTGTCATCATGACAGAATAGTAAGAGATTTTGATTGTTTAGTGTGACTAGCTTCATTCTGATTTGCTTTCATCTTGTTGGCATTTCCACATTCTCATCACACCTGTTTGGTCACTACTACAACAAAATTTCTTTCTCATACATTGAAGCCTAACATTCAGTCAGTTCCCGCGTTTATGTATCGCAGAGCTGACTTTTCGTATGTTAGTGGTGGCTTCAAACCCATTACTCCTTACTCACGTCCGTTTATGAATTGCACAACATGGCCGATAAGTACAATAGTAGGACGCGTCCTACTATTTTAAGTTATTGTTTTTGTTGTGTTTTGTTTTTTCCTCTATCGTTCCCCTATCTTTTGCAGAAAAGTACATCATTAGTTTAAAACTGTATCGTAAGTCGAATTTCAATAAATTTATCCAAAATTGACTTATTATATCTTTTCTTACCTTTAATATTGGTTCATACTAGCTTTCAAACAGGCCACTGGTGGATATTGCTATGGGAACAATGACAGAGAAACAGCTCAAGACGCTTGAATTAGTTGACGAACTTGGGGACGGAGGTGCTAAATTCTTGGAATTGCGCCGCGAAACAAATGAAAAGCAACCTCGTTCTTTCACACAAGCTGAGGCATTGAAGTACCTCGAATGTTCTCAAAAGGTATTGACCGATTTAACGAAAGCGTTAGGTATCGATCCTAAACGCTATGCTGAGGTTGGTATTCAGTACTACCTGACTCTTGAAGAGCTGTACTTGATCCGCGATAACATGCCGAATACCACCGTTCTTAAGAAAAGACACAAACCATTCCAAAGAACAGCGAAACAAAAGACGCAGATTATTGCCGTTCAAAACCAAAAGGGCGGGGTATCTAAAACGTCACTGTCCAATACAATAGCAACAGGTTTGGCGATTAACTATCATGTTGGTTACAAGATCTGTCTTATTGACATGGATGGCCAGTCAACTCTGACAAGTTTCTACCCTCCAGTGCATAAACACGAAACCAAACACATTGAGCGAAATGGAGCTAAGTATATTTCTGACGCTCGCACCAGCATTGGCGACTTGATGACTCTTGATCCTAATACAGAGACGTTTCAAGACGATGTGCGCAACGCCGTTTCAGATACGCTCATCCCCAATCTGAAAATTATCCCTGCGTCCCAGTCTGATAGAGACACGGAATCTTTGAGTACCAGCGACGATTTGAAGAAGCAGAATGTTGACCCTACAACGCGTTTGAAAAATATCTTAGATGCACTCGATGGTGAGTTTGACATCATATTGATTGATACTCCGCCTTCATTGGGTTTTGCAACGTTGAACAGTTACTTCGCTGCGACTAGCGTGCTGATTCCGTGTAAGGCGGAACATAACGATACCGATGCAACTTGTGCGTACTTTCAATATCTTGACAGCATCATCGGCAACTTCATTGCTAAAGGTCATCAAGGCTACGATTTTGCGAAGATTGTCATTTCCAACTGGAAGGGCAGTGACTCTGAACTGGATATCTTCAATGCACTAGTCAGTCAGTTTGGCGACGCGGTATTGTCGACCAAAATGAAACACAGTGAAGCCGTGAAACGTTGTGCGTCCGAGCATAGCAGTGTATTCGAATTTTCTAGGTCAATGGACAGTAAGAAAGGTAAAGCGTTGGAAGCGGCGCAGGCAAACTGTAAAGAAGTGGTGGCCGACATTCATAAGCTGATCACGGACGTTTGGAAACAACAGGACAAAGGTGAGGAGCAATAATCATGGCCAATAACCGTCTAAAGAAAATCGCTGCTGCTAACGCTGCTAAGGCCGCACAAGAATCACCTTCAATCACTGAACCTGAAGTGGAGAGTGTGTCGAGCTCACAACGCAAGCCCCAAGCCTTCATGGGTGGTAATGAGCGCGAAACCACTATGACCTTAGCACAGGGGAAGTTGGCTTCCATTGAAGCTTCACTAAAGGAGGGCGGCATTAGTCTCCAAGAGTTTTTAACTGAGACTAAGAAGCTGGACTTTGCGCAAACAGGTCGTGAGATTAAGTCCATTGATGGTACAAGCTACCGTGCTATCCAACGTACCTTGTCATACGATGAGATTATGACTTTGGTTAGGATTGACGTGGACAACGTTCGTGAACAGTCGAGCCGCAATACGATTCAACTCAACAAGATGAGTGATGAAATCGAGTTCGGTATGCAAATTTCACCTGTACTTGCTTACCAAGGTGAAGATGGCCTGATCTATGTCGTGGATGGCTCATGTCGTACTGATATTGCCATGGATAAAAAAGTGGGGCTGGACTTTGAAATATTAGATCAAATCCCAACACCTGAAACCATTACCTGGCTGGTGGCGTCGTCTGACATCAAAACGTCTTTCAATTACTACGAAAAGGGCAAGCTCTATTCTCGTTTGATGGAAGTGAATGATTGGTCGGCGTACAAATTAGAGAAAGAACGTCTATACGAAAAATCAGACATCTCACTCTCCCTCGCTATCTACTCGATGCCTGACAGTCTGAAGAGCCTGTTTTCAAACTATGCCTTTAGTAGCCGAGATGCCAAGTTCCTTCGTAAATTGATCGGCACGGTTTCAGAGAGTGAAGATAAGCAAAGTGCCTTCACGAAATGGATTGACGAAAACCGCTCAGAATTCGAAGCCATGAATGCAGAGGAAGTGAACAAAGAGCTTATTGCACGGTTGAAAGATTGGAGTCCTGTTTCTCCTAAATTGGGGGGCATTAATAAGGAACCTCAATCGTGGGCAAAGAATGGGAAGGTATCGGTATCATTCCAAGTCGTGAGTAAAACAAAGTCGAAAATTGAACTGAACAATGCAACGCCTGAGCAGATTGCTCAATTAGAAGAGTTCAGCAAAACTTTGTTTGGTTAGGGCGGTTTTTGGGTAGTAGGACGCGTCCTACTATAAACTCAGTGGCATAATTATCTCTTGATGCTGGTGGTCAAGCAGCCATGTAATAAAAGCCCTTGCTATAACACGATACTGACTTTCCCTGCGGTCTATTGTCGAACTAAAAAAAAGCTCCCATCATGATGGGAGCTTTCGATAACGATAAGTTATTGATTAAGAGCGTCTTGTAACTGCCCTAATACAAATGCCTTATCTTCTTCACTCTTTAAGTCTAGGGCTTCAATAAACCCTACACTGTTAATGAGTTCCTGCAATTTAACTTTATCCAAAGTTGGGCCAATTAACTCAAGGATATTGTGTAACATATCGACTTGAGCGTAAGGACCATATCCCCGACCCAATTCATGAGAATGGTCGATGAGGGAGTCAGTAAATGAGTTCATAGTAACTCCATACTTGGTGTTCTACCGTACAAAGACAGGTAGGTTGGCGGGTTAGTGTGGTTACTTAGTTTCGGTAACTACTATGTCAGTGCCTGAAAACGAAACAGTGAACGTGAGGTTGTTGAGGTTGCGCTTCATACCAGAGTCCCTGAATGCTTCATCAAGCATTTTTTGAATCAACACTTCAGGGCTTGACGCTCTGAGTTTGTTGTACAATTTCTCAAGCAGATAATTGTCGCGGTCTTTGTCACTTTCACTAAAACATCCCCATTCATCTTCGTAGTTGGCATAGATTCCTAGTGCGGTTGATAAATGTTCTCTTTCTGGAATAACTAACGTTCCATAATCAAATTCATCACCAGACACAACTACGGCATCCGTTTCTATGACTACCTGACCATATTCTCCTTTCAGCGTGTATTGGTCGCACATAACGACAGGTATTGAATACATGCCATTGAGTTTGGCCGTCGAAGTAGGGTTAACCAATTCGATACTGACATCGAGTTCACTCACTTCGCGGATTTCACACTTGTGGATCCAGTGGTCTGCATGCAGGCCGCACACGTTGACAAACAAAACATTTCTTAAGTGCTTCAGGTAGTTGATGTTGATGGTATCTTCTTCACTTTCATGCTCTGGGAGGGCAAAGAGTAAAGATGATTCCACTTCAGCGCGAGAAATCGGCTGTTCAAGTTGGCTATGTTCTACGCCATCATATCCAGCGAGTCCGAGCTCGTAACTTTTGGTATCCCCAATCTCAGACTTCGTTAAATAGTCAACGTTGTTGAGAACTTGAGGGGCATAGTTCACGGCTTTTCTCCATAGTAAACGGTCGAACGCAAACGACTGGCCAAGACGTTTCAGTTCTTTTTGGAGGAACTGCATCATCAGGGTTTGAACACTCGTTCGAATTGATTGCTTGACAGTTTCTGCATCTAACAATTCAGCTCGATCAGGCATTCTTGCTTTTACATCGTCGTTCAAGTGAACGATATGATGAGGGTTTAACTGGTTTGAACTGGTGACCGCATTGGTGCTAGAAATCAGTGCGCCTTGCAGGTATGCCAGCCAAGATAAACCGTTGTGTTTAGTGTCAAAATAGATACTCCCGTATTCGAATTTGTGCTCGATGTATTGGGTCGAACTTTCTAAAGTCGTTCTTGAGTGATTTTTAAACATCAGAACTCCATTTAGAACGACGTCAATGTCATAGCCTTCACCAATTCGATCAACCTCACGGTTATATTTGCTAGAAGTTAAATAGCCAAATAAAGCGTCGGAAATACCTTCCAGTTCAATCAATGTACCGTTCCCTCGCAGGCTGTCTTCTATCACGATAGATTCACCCGAAAGGATGGCTTCAGTACTTGATGAAAGCATTTGATGCTGACTTTGGATTTTGATGTGTTCGCACGCGAAGAGAGTGCTTAAAAATCCCATTCCGTATGGATTACATTTGTCTACATCGCTTGGCCAGCCTGACTCCGCGATAGAAAGAAGCTTTTGCATGTCTGCGATACCCGAACCATCGTCCAGAATCGTTAAGCAGGCACGGCCATTTTCGACTGATGTGGTAAACGATATGGTTGTAGCATTGGCGCGGGAAGCGTTTTGAATCAATTCATTGATCACTTTTCCGGTATTGGAAAAAATCGCACCAAGGTTCGAAAGAAAATTGTTTTCATTAATTTTGATTTGAACTGAGTTGTTTGAGTTAGTCATAGTCTTATCCTCGATATAGGGTAGGTAATGAATCTGCGAAGCGCTGGGTGAGCACATCACAAGGGGTTACAAGCCGGTTATAAGCGCATTCAACGAGACATAAATGCCTGAAGGGGAACGATTGACCGGGAAGTTTCATCCGATTGGATGAGGTTCGTTGTCATTGCTGGACAATGAGGTTTGTTAAGTGCTGGTGGAAGTACCAGGTTCTAACAGGGGGTTAAACTCTGTGTTTGTGAATCGTAAATGTTAGCCAAAGTGTTATGCCTGCCAAAGCCCAAGAGAGTAGGGTGATCAACAAAACATGACGCCATGTTTCACAGAATTCGACCACATTATGGAATGCAGAAGGGAAGTCTGTGCTACGAACGACAAGAACAGGGTGAATACAGAAATAAACCGTCGTTAAACCAAATAGTATGGTGAACAAAGTGCTTAATTTCATGGATAGTTCCTCACGGGTAGGTGATATCGCAGGTACATAAAAAACACCAAAGAGGTGTGTGTTTTGAACCGTTGATTGGGGTTAATTACGGGTAGTAATGCGAGTGGGTAACTCTTGTTGGTGTCAAAGTGCATTGACAGTAAGGACATGCATAGCATGGGAGAATTGGAAGCTCTCCAGCTTGGAGAAAACGATCACTAATACTAGTGATGATGTTTTCGGGTTGAACCGTATCAATCTAGCGTATGGGGCTGAAATAAATGGCAATTAACGAATCCAAAATACATGTTTCGAGCTCTCGTTCAGTGGGTTACGTACTAAGTGGGGGGAGATTGCTAGGCCAGGTATGGGAAACGTCGTATATTGAATTCAACGAATAGCCGGGGAGCAGCAATGGAGAATGAAGTAAAGCGGGTAATGTGGCATAGCCATGGATGTCGTGAGCTGATTGATGTGATGCGTTCATTGTCTCTCAGTGACATCCAATATCTGTGTGAGCAGCCAAGCCCAGTTACCACTGAATTTATTGACGAGTTCGCTCATTCAAAATGTTATGTCTTGTGCGAGGGTTTGATTGTGGCTGGAGAACGTAGCCGGTTCCCGATTCGAGGTGTGATTCTGTCTGAGTATGGCGTTGACCTTCATTACCTCAATGCTTTCGATATTGAAGGGAAAACGATATATATCGATGCCTATGGGCTATTTACACGTATTGAAGATATCTCAAGGCGCTATCAGATCGACGAAGCAAACATGACGGTTTTTGAGTTCGACTTCTATGGACTACAGTGCCGAAACCCTGACATGCCGGTCGTCGTCCTTCGGGAAACGTTAGATGCGCTTAGACAAGGTATTGGTTCACCCGTGGACTACGTTCGCTTTAGAGACAATGCTTGTCGTCACTTGCTATTGAATATTCAAAATGAAATTAACTAGGAGGGAAGTATGTTAGCTCAGTATTTTGATCGTATAGATGAAAGCATCGACGCGTTGCTGGCCACCGACTTAACAGAGACTCAGAAAAAAGCGATCTTGGCGTTGGTGAAAGACTCTAGCGAAGAGGTGTTGGCCTCATATAACAGAGCGGTTCGAGCAGAAACCAAAGTCAATGTGATGAAGACGAAGTATGACACGATCTGTTTGAGTGCGATGGATGCCGCGAGTGGAGTGCATTAAAAAAGGCCACTGTGAAAGTGGCCAAGCTGTGTTGTTTGCTAGTTTTATTGGTTTTGTTACTCCGATTGTTGCGAAGCCAGCCTGTTCATTTCATCGACGGACATTAGCTTAACAACAAGAGAATCTGGTAACTGACCATGCACACTAGCTGCAGGTAGCACCACTTTCCCTTCAGAGTTCAATATCTGGATCATGTTGTTGTTATATTTTTCTATAGCAGCAAAATCATAACCCTGAGATTTAAGAGCCGAAAACGCTTTACCAAACGGGTAAAACACAATGGGGTGTTGGCTTAATGACGTTTCACTTTGTTTGTCGATCACCATCATGGCATAAGCCATTACCCCTGATAGGACCATTAACCACACTAAGATGATCTTCGGCAATAGATTTGACGTCTTACTTTCCGTTTGCGTTTGCGTTGCTTCAATCACGGTCGGTTCTTCGTCGCCTTTAGGTTCGTCGGGCATTGTTGGTTTTGATGCCTTCTCAATGAGTTGTTCAAGCTCCTGACTGGAATTCGACGCCTCAGTTGGTTGGTCATTTTTCTTTTCATTATCACCAGTGGCCATATTAGATCTCCTTAAACGTCAGTTTTAAAGGGGCTTGAAGTAGGAAGGTCACTTCTTGCATTGCTGGTACGTCAACGGTTGGCCAGATTTCTTCCAACATTTTTACGTAGTATTCCGAAATGCGGTCCAAAGATGAGGCGCCACCTTGGAGTACTGCCGAGGTGCCTAGTGTCCCTAGATCGGGTGTTTGAAAGCCTGTTCCGTCAGAGTTGATGTCGACACCCGGCACCCTTGATGGGGCAATACCTTGTGCCAGTCCAGAAAAGAAACCCGCCCACATGGAGCCTTTCAATACTTCACCGTTTCGAGCAACTAACGTGCCTGGAATCCCTGCCTGACCGTCAGAGCCAGTAGCAAAGCCTTGCGCCGCTGCTTCTGCCGTGAGTCCGTCCTCATCGATGCAGACCACTTTTTCTAGTCTCATGTAGGCTCTGCGGTCTGACAATTGACCAATGCCGGATAATAGTGCCTGACAGTCTCTTAGGTCAGCACGATAACCATTTGGCAACAGTGCATCTGTCTTGATGCGCATGACCGCCGGAAGGGGCTCTCTCGCTGAACCAATACTGGTTGGAGCTTGCATGCCTGATAGCAAAGTACCGGTTACAAGGCTGGTGGTTGGCAATGAAATTGAATACCCTTTTTGCTCAGGTTTTTGCTGATAGTTCTTCAAGGCTGCAGCCAACTCCATTTCTTTCTGATTCAATGCCTCACGTTTTTGCGCCTCTGACATTTCATCTTCATCGACCAGTTGGTTCGCTTCTACTAAGGTTTTTACACGCCCGTCTTGCAACAAAATCGCATCATTCCCTTCATCGACACTTCGAATGCCTGCAAGAGCTGGGGGAGGGGAGCTGCGCAACTGGCTCACTTGTTGGTTCGGCACGCCATTAGTGTCGACAGTGATTTCCGTTGCGTTCCCGTGTCGATCTACAACGACTTGGCGGCCTTGTCGGATTTGGTTCGGATCATAGTTGGTTCTTTCCAATTGTCGTTTGCCTGACTTCCATTCGGCAATCTCAGCATCTTGATCGGCCATTTTTTGACGAAGACCATCGACCTCTTGTCTTAACAGGTCGTACTGGTAATTGTCATTACGTGCCGACGACTTTTTATCGATAGCCGAAATTTCAACTAAGGCGTCACGAACTCCGTCAACGTCTTCCCTCTCTAGTTGGGTACGTGTGCTCGAAGGCATGAACACTTTTTCGATTTTATTCGCGTCTGCGTTCGGTCGTTGAATTTTGCCCGGATGAATAAATTGCATCGCAACATAGGCGGCAGGAACAATACAGACGCCAATCACCCCATATCGGAAATTTTTGTTGGTTTCCCAAAGCTCTTTAAAGTTAATCTTCATGGTTCACCTCGATTAATCCAGAAGTGATGGACGTTCATTGCGAGAATGCATACGTTGGTAGTACAGTCGGTCGCGCAATACGTATACTTCGGTTTTTTCTGATGGCTTTAAGGTCGCTTTGTTTAAGATACCCGTTGCGATCACGTCATCATCTACCCAGCAATCCTGCTCTCGCAAAACCACATTTCGATTCGTAACGTTTTTAACCAATACAACGTCCACGATTCGTCGAGACGATATTAAACGTTGTTTCGTCTCTGCATATGTTCCAAATCGACAAGGACGTAACGCGTCTCGCGGAATGTTGGTCTGCAAGTCAAAACCTGTAGGTGTTGCTTTTCCTGCCGTTTGCGCAAACAGTTTGTTGATACCCTCGACGTATGGAGATGACTTAACTTCAGGATCACTGGCAATGGCCAATTCAGATTCCATATCTTGAATGCGCTTTTCTTGCTCAATTTTATCCTGTTTTTTGGACGCCAATACGCGGTTCACTTTTGCTTGTAGTGCTTTGTTGTATCGGACATCGACTTGTACCATTGCAGGCATGACATCAAGTGGCCAAATCGTTAAGTTAACTTGGGTTTCAGGCACCCCTTTTTCGAACATAATGATATTAAAAGGGGCATCGTTGTTAGATGTGAAATAGATAAAGCTACCATCCACTTTCATGACAACATTGGGATCTGAACTGCGAATGTTAATTTCTTTGAAAGAGGTGCGAATACTGTTGAGAATGTACTTTGCTGCAGGCAACGTAATATTGTCTGAAGGGCGTAGTTTGTACTTCTGAACCGGCTTAAACTTTTTCGCCATTTGTCGCTGCATACGTTCGAATGCAGTCAGAGAAGGTTTCGGTGGTTGGGCCGTTGGTGGTGTTGCGACAATCACGTTCTTGTCTGATTGGGTGACTCTTCCAAATTCATCGACGGATTTTGTGCTGACAATAGGTTGCTTCGCAGCTGGGTCATTGATTGGAGTGAATTGACTTAATGACTCTTGCTTATCGGTCGGTAAAGATTTGACTACTTGGTCAACCATTGCCGCAACAGCTGCTTTATTTTCTGGTTGCGTTGTTTGTCGCTCCACTTTCGAGCCAACAGGTTCAATAGGGATGACGTTTTGGTTTGCCATTGCACCGAATGATAACGTGGCACAAAGCAAGGTCGTATATCTAGCGAGGTGATGTAAATTTTTCATAACGGGACCTACTTGTCTTGCTTGCGTTCGATACGATTGCGTTCTATCTGCGGAGCGCCTTCGTATTGGTCAATGGACTTCATCTTTGGACTACCGTGTGCATTGGCAATCTTGAGTTCGTATGTCCAGCGTACTGCACGGCGTTCATCGCTGTTATTGCCGCGTTTCTTCCGCTCAGTAAGCTTACGCTCGCCGTAAACAATCACTTTGTCGTATTTGTTATCGTAGAACACATCTAATACGTTGAACTCTTGCACTTGGTCCCTGATGTCTAAAGCTTTCACATGACTGATCACTTGCTCATTCAATGCATCGTAATCTCGAATGGAGAGCATTGGTTTGAGCGTATCTAAGACAATATCCACATTACGGACATTCACGTTACCAAGCATGCTGGCAATGAATATGCCCCATTGCTTCTTGTAACCTGAGTTGGCTTTGTTGCCTATCATGACAATTTCTTCAGAGAAATTAGGCGGGGTAACAACGGTGATGGGTTTCGCTGTCATTACCTTAAACGCTAGAAATGCGCAGATAATGATGGACAGCCCCATCATCTTCGTCATTTTGTTGCTGTGGTCGATGGCTGCTTGCCAAGAACGTTGGACATTCGAATCTGAATCATGCTCCAGTTCAGACTCATCCTGCCCCTTTTTTTTACGGTTAAATATATTCATAGCAAACCTCAAACTTTTGCTAAAACAACACATAGAATTTAAAAACGGATCGCTACAAAGAGTTAGCGAAAATAAGTACGGTTAAATGCTTCTGGAAACGATTTACGGGATTTAAAGTTAATGATTCCAGCCCACCACAACATGTGTTTGAGCCGACCTTTGGGATAGTTATCTTTGACCCATGAATAGGCGAGAGCGAAAAGAATGGCGATTCCACCGATAAGTAACAGGTTCTTGCTGATGTGTCCGATAGCGATACCGACAAGCAAAATCCCCGCTGTATCCGACTCCATTCCGATCACCGATTGTTTGTCGTTTACTCGAAGTGGCACATAGGTTTGATTGTTCGGTAGTTGAGGACGAGCATCATTATTGATGTCTAACTTACTCATATGACCCCCTTATGTACTTCTGGGCCTCTTCTATAAGGCCCAGAGACATCTGTTGCTTTATACCGGAAGACCGGCAGTTAGCATGGTAGTGATAATGGTTTGAAGTTGCGCCAGCACCAGCATGATGATGACAGAAACACCAAGACCGATAAGGTTTGGTCGAACCATTGAGAAGATGATGATCCCTGCGAAAGAACAGAACGCGATAATTTGTCCAGGAACACCTTCAGCAAAGCTCACTAGTTCATCAAATAGGCCTTGGAACGCATCACCACCTGAACCGGCAATGGCCGAGACGGTAAAAAACATAAGCGCGAATGTAATTAAGCCGAGGTATGTCGTCTTTGAATCTACTTTTTGTACATCATTGACGTTGATTGTGTTTTGCATAGAAATATCTCCAATAATTCCGGTAAATACCTTTTAAGTAGGCCCTTGAATCATTGCAGGTAACCTAATTTTGAATTCCAAATAGTGAGCCGTTTTTTTAGGTTTATTTGTTTTTTTACATAAGCACCTGTTATTTATGCTTATTTTTATGTGGCAAAATCTTGATTTATCCAAAATTTCATTGTTGACAATCAATATGCTTTATTGAGTTCCATGCATCGACCAACTGTGACTTTCATATTTCAGGCGGATGACGGGTTCTGAGTACAGAGCTGCAGCCAGAATAGAAAGGGCTTCGATGGCGATGATTTCAACCACCAGCGATACCAAACGGGGGGAGGTTTCTAGGTACTCTGACGAGGGGACGTTACTATCAATAGACAGCGTTTCTGCCGAGGAGAAGAATCATGAATGAACGATATTTGGCTTTCAAACAATGGTGTCCAACTGGCACCAATTGGGAGTTCATGGCTTTTATTGCTAAACGAAAAGCGGAGTTTACGGGTCAACCGGCTTGCTCGGGGCATATCTCTGACCAGAGTGCATTTTCGGCGTATATCAAAGATTGGGTATCCGCTAATACCACCAGCAGCGCCCATTCTTAGATTCCATTATCTAATGGGTTTCTTCATGTGTATGCGGTTTGTAGATTTCCGCTAATGATTTGGGACCTTTCTTTTTGGTCTTTTTGGTGGTGGCAGGGGAGTGGCTGTCGGTTTGTTGGATGGCTTTTTCGTGTTCTTTGGCAGCATCCGAGAACGCATTGCTTTCCATTGCGTTTTTTCGAAGTTTATTCAAGCGGTCGAGTTTTGCTTCAAATTCAGGCGTCATACTATATCTCGCTAGTTATGCACTAACTCTGTTATACGACGAAACCCATGACGGTTTAGCAATTTACCAGTCCATTTTCATGTGTTAGGTAATTTCGCCTTTTTCACTCGCTATTTGTCAATCTGTAAACTCATTTAGATACAATGAGGATGGTATGGAACAATCGTCGAGGGTAAACATGGATCGTGGTATTCAAGAGCAAATCCAACAATGTGCATTCACACTATTTCCTATTCTGGCCAGAACACCACTCAAGCCATTGGCAATTGGGGCTGGTGCTTCTTTACACAAAACGCTCTGCCAATCGTTCGAGCAGGCAGATGTCTCTGTATATCTGGATAGGTTTTTCTCCAGTAGGGAATACAAGCTGGCGTTAATCAATTGCTATCGAGCTTCCTACACCCGGTACAACCTTGATGGTTCGCCATCTTCATCGACAGTGAATGAACATGAATTATTAGGACTCGCACGGCACGGCATTTTTAAAAATAAAAAAGGACTTACTGAAAAGGCTGCTCAATTGGTAAGTGAACAAAAGCGGTACGTCTCTGCTCGGAAAAAGCAGTTGAAGGACAAGGTTATGCGATTGAAGCAGTCTGGTTTTAGTGATCAGTTCTTGTTACACCGATTGGGGAAGCGCATCGAGCCGTACCTGAAGGTCAATTCCATCGGCGTCCAATTTTATTCAGAGAACATGATTAACGAAGCGCGAATGATGAAGGAGCGCACTTCTTCTATGACATTGAAAGAAATCAAAGTGTTTCAGAAAGCGCTCTATGACCAAGGCGTTCCGGTGTACTTAATCCTTATGTCCACAAACTATTATGAACCCTTGCTCTATGAGTTGGTCCGAGATGGCGAACCGGATAGCAAGTACTCACAAGTCGCGTAATATAAAAAAGAGCACTCAGGTGCTCTTTTTTATGTGGGTATATTTTTACTAATGAAAGGTTGGCGTTGCTTCTGCACGCATGTTCAGTAGTCTGAGAACCAATTTGTCGATCGCTCGTTTTTTCGTAAAACTGAGTTTTTCATACGGCTCAGTGTCAAACAAATCGCACATTAGACCGGATTGTCCGTTTTGGTTTACATCGTGTGTTTCGGTGACAAAGCCAGAGCCATCTTCTTTTCTTTGAATCGGCCAGAATGTGCATGTCTCGTCTACACGGTCATTGATCAAAAACACCATATACTCTTGTCGTGTAGGCGACATCGAAGGTTTGATGTCTGGGTTGGTACTCATCCAAGCTTCTAGAACGAACGTGTATTTGAGCACGTTGAGTTTACCCATAAGAACGCGCAGCGCCATGGTCATCTTTTCTTTGCTGTCTTGGTCTGAGATTGGGAACGAATAAATGCGTACTTTGCCATCAGCACATTCCAATACGATTGATGGATCAGCAGTACTTCTTGCCTTGAGTAGATCGTTAGCGACGATTTTTTGATTATTCATGTCCATATTAGCCTCTCTTTGCCTTTCAGGAGTCTGTGTGATTTGTATCAGTCGTAAGTGATCTCGTAGTCACTGCCGTCTTGCCATGGCGTTTGAGTAATGATGTAGGCAACTCGGTTAACCCAATGGCATCCATTGACAATCACCCATTTACTGTCGATAGGCTCCCCCAGCTCATCCTCTTCTTCATCTACGTCAATCTCAATGATCGTCCAAACTCGACTGGCGTCGGTTTTTTTGATGGTTTCTAGGTCGTTGCCATAGGTTTCGAATGAGATGCATTTTTCATCAAGGAAGATGGCGCTACCCCCATTCTCATTGATGATTGGTTTAAAGGATTCCACCCAAGTTTCAAAAGTAAGGTTGTTCATGCTGCATCTCCGTGATTGCGGTTTAGAGATACTTTAGTGGATGAATGTAAGGGCTCCCCCCGTATTGGTTAGCACGGTAGATAGCGATTGACTTGCCACAGTGAGTGGGGGGAGGGGAGATAGGTCGAATCTATTCTTTAGCTGTCATCACACACAACAGATTGGAGAAATTTCATGGCAATGTTTTGGGGCAACAGTTGGTATCAAGTCATTCATGATGAGATCGCATATTGCGGCGTTCTAATGCTATCGAAGTACCCAAGTGCTGATGGTGGTTACGACAGTAAAGGCAATGAGGTTGTAGAAGTGATCATGCCTTCGTTACCTGAAAATTCAGGCTTTTCCTTCATTGAGCATAAAGACCAACGATCAGCGATGCTGGCCTGCAAAAGTCATATCTTAGATAAATCGAGATTGGATTTGCTTGCTCACTTATGGGTGGTCAATGACGCTCAATGTGATCTTGAAGAATATAAGGTTCAGCTGAAATCCGATCCTACCGAACTTCAGTATTGGGAATCGAAAATTGCCTCCAGCAAGGAAACCATTGAAGACTTTCAACTTAAAGCCAAGAACTTGAAGCAAATTCGTAAAAGTAAAATCAAGGAATTCCTCGAAAGCGAAATTGTGGACATCGCGACAAAGCAAGCTCAAGAGGTGGCATTAGCTGACTAAAACGGGACGTAATGGTGTACCCAGTCCCCCGAACTTTTTTAATTTGGAGATAGACATGAAGCAATTATTTTTAGTCGTTACACACGCAGAAGGCGGCGAACCTGAATCATACCTTGTGCATGCCACGGACGAAGACATGGCATGGGATAGGCTCCTTCATTGGCTTGAAACCAACCAGTTACTTGATGGTACGACCGAGCAATACCTAGACCATTGCAAGCTCTTGGATGACATGCAAAGAGCAGCAGTTGAAGCGCCGGATGAGGTATGTCAGTTCGATGCTACTTATGAGGCGTTGGATTTCGAGTTCCTTGAAGTATTCGCTCGTGAGTCTCTGCCTGATGTGGAAGCCGCTGTCTTGTCGTCGCTGATGGAAAAGCTCAAAGCCGCTCATGAAGCTCGCTATTGCTAAATGACACCTTGTTCGATTCTTTCTCTTAACACCTTGGAGATCATGACATGAAAGTTGATGTGTATCTGAACTTACATCGCTCCACTGATACGACGCGTGTGTATTCTATTCGGTCACGAGAGAAAGAGTCTTATGGGAAGGTGATTGGCTACAGTCCTTCATTGTCATTGATGGACTGCGAGTTTGTCGTAAGCGAGAAGGGGCAAGCAAGAGTTAAACGTGAGAAATCAAAACTGGTGCATGCTGTTGTCGGTGAACAACAAAGATTGAAACTTTTCTGTTACGCAGAGCTGATTGCTACGTGACGCTATAGCAAAGATTTGACAATAAAGATCAAAACTCAATTTCACTCAATAGGCCAACTTAAAGCAAGAAGTAACAATAAAGTTAGAAACTTTTAGATGCTTTTTGTCGTAGTCTGTCTTTTGTTGTAGCAAACTTTTGCCCCATTTCAATTCAGCG